>CAKRWX010000345.1 GCA_934418055.1 uncultured Lachnospiraceae bacterium | reverse complement strand
CATTGACAAAGGCCGGAACAGCGATGTTCGGGTCCAGACTGTCCGTATCCACCGCATAGCCGTGGTTCTGGGAAGAAATGTACACTCTTCCTGTGGATAAGTCTTTCACCGGATGATTTCCTCCACGATGGCCATACTTTAACTTATAAGTATCTGCGCCTGTAGCCAGAGCCATCAGCTGATGTCCCAGGCAGATTGCGAAAATCGGAACATTCGATTCATATAATTTGCGGATCTCTTTGATGATCTCCACATTTTCCTTTGGATCTCCAGGGCCGTTGGATAACATGATTCCATCTGGATTGGTCTTTAAGATATCCTCTGCTTTTGTGTCGCACGGATATACCGTCACCTCACATCCTCGTTCGATCAGGGACTGAGCGATATTTTTCTTAGCTCCCAGATCTAAGAGCGCTACCCTTTTGCCCTCTCCTTCTCTGGTCTTTAAGCTCTCCGGCTTTTCTGCTGTTCTTACAGAAATCGTCTCTGCCGCCGGATCGGTCGGATTTAAGACATAAGCTTCCTTACAGGAGGTTGCTTTTACCACACCTTTTACCGTGTACTGTTTCATACGGCTGATCGGTTCTGACAGATCTTCATACACCTTGGTGGTGATCATGCCATTCATGGTTCCTTTTTCTCTTAAAATTTTTGTAAGGGCTCTTGTATCGATACCACTGATACCTGGAATATGATTGCTTTCTAAGAAATGCTGGATGGTATCCTCGCTTCTGAAATTGCTGGGGATTCTAGATAATTCTCTGACAATATAGCCATCTGGCCACGGTTTTAAAGATTCCATATCTTCATGACAAATACCATAATTACCAATTAAAGGATAGGTCATCACCACTGCCTGTCCCGCATAGGACGGATCGGTGAGGACCTCCAGATAACCGGTCATTGAGGTATTAAATACGATTTCGCTGATCACTTCTTTCGGATAACCAATACTTGTTCCTTCAAATACGGTCCCGTCTTCCAGAATCAGAAATGCTTTCATAGGGGGCTCCATTCCTTTCTTTTGTTGTGAGATTGCATCAAGGCATTTTGGCCTAAATTGATAGCATTATACATGATGATCCATGTTTTTTCAACCACTTTTTCAAAAAATATTGTTTTTAATTTTGTACCATATCTGGCATATTTTTTCCCGTCTCCTGATAACCTATATCAATCACCATGATCCGGCCAGTCTGTGCCCCTCGGAGAATCCCTGAATTTCTCTCCAAAATAAAACGGGAGCGCACTCCGGTCCGTCTCCATGTCCAGAAAGGAGCTTTCTCATGAATCATCTCGTATCTTCCTGTTCCACCGACCTTACCAGCCGCGGAAGCCTTCAGGTCCATGTGGTCTCCATCATCAACCATTTTCCCATCACCGGTGCCACGGTGCGGATCTCCCACACTAAGCGTCCCGCACAGACCATCGAAGAGGTCTCCACCAATCTTTCTGGTCAGACACCCCAGATAGCCCTGGACGCACCGGAGCTCTCTTACAGCCTGGTCCCAGGAAGCCCCATGCCTTACGCTCCTTATGATCTGGAGATCACAGCCCCAGGCTTTAAGCCAAGACAGATCTCCGGCACAGAAATTCTCCCGGACTCCCTTGCCATTCAGCCGGTAGCTTTAGAGCCTGAGGAGGACTCAGAACCACTTCCAGACCCTGTAGTCATCCCGGAACATACCTTATATGGCAATTATCCTCCAAAAATCGCAGAAACTGAGGTAAAGCCCGTCCATGAATCCGGCGAAATCGTCTTAAGCCGGGTGGTGGTTCCCCAGACCATTGTTGTCCACGATGGTGTCCCCTCTGACCGCTCCGCCAAGGACTATTACGTTCCTTATCGTGATTATATCAAAAATGTAGCCTCCAGCGAGATCTATGCCACCTGGCCCCAGGCTTCTATCACTGCCAATGTGTTAGCCATCATGTCTTTCACCCTGAACCGGGTCTACACCGAATGGTACCGGAACCAGGGATATGATTTCACCATCACTTCTTCCACCGCCTTTGACCACAAATGGATCTATGGACGGAATATTTTTGAGAGCATTTCCCTGACCGTGGATGAAATCTTTGATAATTATTTATCAAGACCGGATGTGAAACAACCGATTTTGACCCAATATTGTGATGGGCGGCAGGTTACCTGTCCAAACTGGATGACACAATGGGGTTCCTGCTCCCTGGGTGAGCGCGGTTACAGCCCCATTGAGATCCTACGCCATTACTACGGCTCCAGCATCTACATCAACACCGCCGAGCAGATCTCTGGCATCCCCGCCTCCTGGCCAGGCTATGATCTGACTCTTGGTTCCTCCGGGGACAAAGTGCGGCAGCTGCAGGAGCAGTTAGATACCATCGCTTCTGTCTACACAGCGATCCCAAGAGTCGCCGCCGATGGCTTCTATGGTCCTGCAACTGCCGCCGCCGTGTCAGAATTCCAGTCCATTTTCGGGCTGCCGCAGACAGGCGTGGTGGATTTCCGCACCTGGTATAAGATTTCCCATATTTACGTTGGAATTACGAGGATCGCGGAGTTGACATAATATTTTTGTTATAACACCGCTGCCTTCTTTACCATCACCGTACTATACCCATACTCCCGCAGTCTCTGCTCCATAGCCACCGCGTAATCCAGATTCAGAAACGCGCCGACCCGCACCTTGTAAAGTCCATCCTCGTACACTAAAAACGCCGGGAATCCCTGGGATTTTAACTGGATCAGCTGCTGGGTGGCCAGCTCCTGATTCTGGTAAGCACCTGTCTGGATCTGATAATATTCCGGCTTCATGGCCTCCTCTTCCTCCAGGGCCTTCTGGATTCCATCGGCGATAGCCTGGGCAATGGCGGTGAAATTCTGGTCAAACAACCGGTTATCCGCCTCATTGTCGATAAACCCGGTCTCAATCA
>CAKRWX010000344.1 GCA_934418055.1 uncultured Lachnospiraceae bacterium | reverse complement strand
GTGATCGCGTTCTTAAATAAGATCACACAGGCTGGCTGGTTTGCTTTCGTTCTGTGTCTGGCAATGATCGTAAGGTGGAAAGACAAACCGATCCTGGATTTCTGCGATGTGGCAACAACCGGTGTCAACTGGCCGATCATTATGATGTGTATGGCGATTATCCCGATCGCAAGAGCGCTTACAGCGGATGATACAGGTGTAAAAGTATTATTAAGCAACGTGCTTTCACCGATCTTCAGCGGTATGTCTGCACCTGTATTTATGGCTTCTATTATGGTCGTTATGCTGATCCTGACCAATGTAGGCAGTAACATGGCAACTGGTATCATCATGCTGACCGCCGTTATGCCATTTATTGGAAATTATAACCTTTCACCGTCAGTGATCGGTATGGCTATTATTTTCCTGGCAAATATGGGCTTTATCCTTCCTGGCTCTTCCGGTATGGCACCTTACCTTTACGGAAATAAATGGATCCAGGTAACGGATATTTATAAATATGGCGTTTTATATGTAGTTCTGTTCCTGATCGCGGCAATTCCGGTATTTTTGATCGCAGGTATGGTGATCTAAACAGAAAATGAACGGTTTAAACCGGATAGCAGGCAGCAGAGAAAAAGTCACGTATCTCCTGAAGGAGAACGGTTTCTCTTACATTCAGGCCAGAGGCGATGTCATACATCATGTAAATGGTCAGTGCCGTATCAAAACCATGGATCTCCAGCAGTTTTAACTGGCCGTCCGCAAGACGTTTATCCTGATAAACAGACAGAGTGGGAACAACCATAGCCATATCAGAACTGTCTGTAAGGATGTCCTTGGCGATCTCTAAATTGCTTAAAACAGTAAAGGTTTTAAAACGGCGCAGTACATGCCCGATGGGCTTTTCATCACGGCCCGGGAAGCTGTGGGTTAAAAGAAGATGACAGTCCAGAGCTTCTTCTAACTGGATCTGTTCACGGTCTGCAAGTGGTGAATTGTGGCCCACAAGAAGACAGAAGTGGTCCAGACAAAGGGACTCCACCTGGGTCTTTCCGTCCTTGGTAGAAAGACGGGGATTGAAGTAATCGCTGGTTTCCATGCCAATGACGATGTTGGCAGTATGGTTGGAAATGCAGCTTCGTACCTCTTCATAGCCCACATCGTAAATATGCAAAAGGGCTTCCGGATGTTCTCTGGCCCATAAAGGAGTCAGATAGGCGGAAACCGCATGGGCACCGGAGGGAAAAACGCCTAAATTGGTGATAGGACAGCTTCGGTTCATATCAGAATAAAGATAATGGAGTTCATCATTTTTCAGCAAAATGTCTTCCATTAATTTTAAAGCCTGTTCTCCTTCAGCAGTAAGGCATATTCCTTTGTTGGTGCGGTGAAAGATCTGAAGGTTCAGTTCTTCTTCAATGGAGCTGATGATCGCACTGAGGCCGGTCTGGCTGATATAAAGCCGCTTGGCAGCGGCAGAAATGGATTTTGTACGTGCAACTTCAACTAAAAACTGTAAATGTTCGATTCGCATAAAATATTACCTCAAAAGGAGAAAAAATATGAAAAAGTATACACAAATTATAGCAGACTATTTATCAGAACTCAAGTATGAGGACATTCCGGCAGAAGTTATTGAAAGAGCAAAACTGGTAACTCTCCACACCATTGGAGCAGCTATTGCAGCTGTTAAAACAGAAGCAGGAAGCAATATCATTGATATAGCAAAAACACTGGGAAATGGCGGAAAAGAAGCTACGATCATCGGCGATGGAACCAAGGTTGGACTGGGAAATGCAGTTCTTGCAAGCGGTACACTGGCAGACCTTTTAGACTGGGAAGACTGCAGCTGGACCGGACATCCTTCCGCAGGCGCTGTTCCTACAGGACTTGCTGTATCTGAGGCTTATCATAAGAGCGGTAAAGATTATCTGACTGCATTAGTTGGCGGCTATGATGTATACCAGAGAATTGCAATGGCAGTTCAGCCGTCTCCAAAGCGTTTTGAGGAAGGCTGGGGACTTCACTGCTGGCAGATCTTTGCACCGGCTTCTATTACCGGAAAGCTGTTAGGTATCAAGGGAGCAAAGATGAACCAGTTATTAGGCGCAGCAGGCCATATGACCCCGATTGCGATCAACCTGATCCACTCCAGCTTCAGTGATTTCTATCATTATACACATGGCCTGACCGCTCAGTCTGCAGTAGAGTGCGCTATGATCACTGAAAAAGGCATTTCCACTTTAATGGGAGTTCTGGAAGAAGATACCGGTTATTACTTTGGCGTATCTGACCAGTGTGACTGGGACTGGTATGACAGAGAACTGGGAAGCAGATACATGATCATGGAACTGATGTTAAAGAACTGGCCTGTAAATATGTGGATCCAGACCCCAATGGATATGATCCATTCAATCGTTACCAAACATCATCCAGATCCGGATAAGATCGCGCGTATTGAGGTTTCTCCATATATTCCTGAGAGAAGTGAAGACAGCCCGGCAGACGGCTATGATTCTTTAGTAGCTGCACAGTTCAGCATCCCATTCTGCATGGCTATGTACTTAAAGGGACCGAAGGTAGGAACACAGTGGTTAGATGAAAAATATCTGAAAGATCCTGAGATCCTGAAAATGGCTTCCAAGGTACACGGCGTAGGTGAAACTTCCCTGATCAGCTCTAACTTTGATACATTCCAGCAAGGCTCTTATCCTTCTTACACCATGAAAATGGTAATGGAAGACGGTACTGTTTATGAAGAAGCTGTGCAGTTCCCGAAGGGACACCCACAGAACCCATATACCAGAGAAGAGTGCATCGCATGCTTTAAGCTGGCAACTGACGGTCTGATGAGTGCTGAAAAGCAGGATGAGCTTTGTGACTTCGTATTAAATAAACTGGAAGATACCGAAGATATGGCAGTGATCGGCAAAT
>CAKRWX010000343.1 GCA_934418055.1 uncultured Lachnospiraceae bacterium | reverse complement strand
AAAATATTGTATCATCTTCAAGCAGCCATAGCAATAAGAACTTTTGTTCCTCTGTTGGTGTTCTTTTTATACCCATTTTTCAGTAAAATTCACAAGGAGATGATAGAATGGCACCAAAAGCCCTGGAGATCGGCGCGGCCTACATCCGCGTCAGCACGGATGATCAGACGGAACTTTCCCCGGACGCCCAGCTTCGGGTGATTCTGGATGAAGCAAAGAAGGATGGTTTTGTGATCCCTCCGGAATACATCTTTGAGGAGAAAAAAGGAATTTCCGGAAGAAAGGCCGACAACCGGCCGGAGTTCCAGAAGATGATCGCCATCGCCAAATCCCAGTCACCAGCGCCGTTTAAGCGACTGTATCTCTGGAAATTTTCCCGTTTCGCCCGTAACCAGGAAGAATCTACCTTTTACAAGGGGATTCTCCGGAAGAAATGCGGTGTCGAGATCAAAAGCGTCTCGGAGCCGATCATGGAAGGGATGTTCGGACGGCTGATCGAGACCATCATTGAATGGTTTGACGAGTACTACTCCTACAACCTGTCCGGAGAAGTAGTCCGCGGCATGACGGAGAAGGCTTTACGGCAGGGCTATCAGTCCTCTCCTTCCCTTGGATACGAGGCCGTAGGAGAAGGAAAGGCGTTTGTGATCAATGAAGAGACCTATAAGATCGTGGAATACATTTTCCAGTCCTATTATGATGGGAAAGATATGACAGCCATCGCCAGAGCCTGCAATGAGCACCACTGGAGGACCAGGCGGGGGAATCCATTTGAACGCCGGACCATTTCCCGGATCCTGCAGAACCAGTTCTATAATGGAACCGTCCTGTGGAACGGCTATTCCTTCCAGGGGACTCACGAGGTCCGCCCATCTGTCACGAAGATCTTTCCGGCAGTCCAGGAACGGATCCGCGCGGAGTACCGACCTCTGAAACGCCGTGAGGTGTCTTCCTGTGGCCACTGGCTCTCTGGTCTCCTGGTCTGCAGTGTCTGCGGCGCTTCTCTCAGCCTGAACCGGGTCCGGTCTAATCATGGAAGCGATTTCTTCCAATGCTGGAAATATTCGAAGGGACTGCATCCTGGCTCCTGCGCCATCACCGCTGCCAAGGCAGAGCAGCTTCTCCTGCATTCCATCAAAACTGTGCTGGAGTCCGAATCTGTTGAATATGAATACCTTCCACCAGAAACCACTGCTGCTGTCACCGAACAGGATCTGATCACCGATGCGCTGGATAAAGTCGCACTGAAAGAGCTGCGTATTAAAGAAGCCTATGAGGCAGGCATCGACACCCTGGAAGAATACAAGGAAAATAAACTGCGTCTGGCTGCGGAACGAGAAGAGCTTTTACAGAAGCTGCAGGAGGCAGCGCCTTCCCCGCAGGCCAAGATTCCGGATCAGGATGAAGTGCTCCGGCGGATTCAGAGCGCCTATGACCTGTTTTCAGATCCGAATGTAGACTTTGAGATAAAGGGCAATGCTCTGCGAAAAATTGTAAAAAAGATTATTTACGATAGACAAAATGGGGAATTTAAGGTAATATACTATATATAGAGAAACCCTCAGAAAGCCGCATAAACAAAGGCTTTCTGGGGGTTTTATAGGTTTTTGCAGTCCGGGCCACCGTATTGGCTCATAATATACTGCGCGATCTTCGGATTCGGCTGCGTAATTTTTACCGGGTACTGCAGGCGTTTTTCATATTTCCACATGTGCAGATTCCTCCTTCCCATGGCCATGCACTGTTAATCCAGTTCCAATAATTCTCAGAGGTCACCTGATCGGATGTCAGAGGGCCGCAGGTCGTGGCGTATGCTTTCATGGCATTTTCTCTGGCGCGGACCGCCTGATGGTAATAATCCAGAGCTGCAGGATCATAAGGATGGGTATCCAGGTAAAGCACCACCTCATCCACTGCAAAGCTGACCTGGGTGATATAATCTAAAAGCTGGCTGCAATTCTGATTCATACGCCCCGACACCTCTCTTTCTCAAATGGAAGATCCAGTTCTTCAAAGATGGTTCCCCGGCTTAAGCCTTTCGCCGGATCATAGGGTGTTTTCCACTGCTGCCACGGAACGTAAGCCATGGCCAGGGGATAGCCCGTCATTCCAGATAGGTAACGGCTGCCCTGTGGGTTCGTCATCTGACCACACCAGCCAGTAGTCTGGCTGCCGCACGCAGTTGTCTGATTGCCACATCCGGCGTTAGAAACGCCTGTGCGGAAATCCGGGCGCTGATTTCTGTATACACAGTCCATATTGTAGACTCCTTTTTGATTCTTACAAAATTATTTTATGGTATCCTGGAAATTTCTGTGCTTTTTCAACCGCTTTATTTCTAACCACTGCATTCCATGACCCCAGACAAACAGTGAATCACACATGGTCCATGTTGGACATAGGATATAGTACAAACCAGTCAAAAAGGAGATTCAAATATGTGTATCTTTGGAAATAATGGATGTGGATGCGGCGGTTGGAGAAATGGCTGTGGCGGCTGCAACGGTGGACGCGGTGGCTGCAATAGTGGTTGTGGCGGCTGCAACAGTGGACGCGGTGGCTGCAATAACAGCTGCGGTGGTGGTTGTAACAGCGGATGCAATGGCGGATGCGGCGGTAACCAGTCCTTCCGCAACGGATTCCGCAGAGGTTTCCGCCGCGGATACGATGAAGGATGGGAAGACGCCATGAGAAATGGCGGTTGTGGTGGCCCTGGTGGAAATAGTGGCTGCGGTGGTCCTGGAAACGGAGGTCCAGGAGGCCCTGGCGGCTGTGGTGGTATCGGCATCATGCCTCTCGATCTGGAATCCGGCTGCGATTCCTGCGACAACTAGGCCATTTCAAGGAGAATCCTGTTTTTCAGGATTCTCCTTATAAAATCGAAAGGAGGAATTGATCATGCAGGTAAAAGATTTTGTAAAACC
>CAKRWX010000342.1 GCA_934418055.1 uncultured Lachnospiraceae bacterium | reverse complement strand
ATCTCACCGGTGTAGATACCCTTTACAGAATCACTGCTCAGTTCCTCTACAGGGCTGTCATTGTTTACGATCACTGCGATACCATCCATAGCAATCGTAGTTCCGGTTAAACCTTTTTCAATCTCACTATCCTTTAAGTCTCTGGAAGCCATACCGATGTCGCAGACACCTTCGATTGCGGAGGTCATACCTGTGGTAGAATCACTCTGCTGCACCTCGATGGTGACATCTGGATTCAGAGCCACATAAGCCTCTTTTAATTTCTCCATAACCGGAGTAACGGAAGAAGAACCGCCTACAACGACCTTGCCGCTTAAACCAGCTGCCTCATAAGCGCCCTCATTGCCCTGGCTGATGTAACCGTTATCCTCAACAACCTTCTGTCCATCCTCGCTCATGATATATTTGATGAAATCCTGTGCTACATCACTTACTTCACCCTTGGTTGCGATGTTAAATGGTCTTGCGATCTTGTAAGTACCAGATTTGATGTTGTCAACCGTTGCTTCTGCACCGTCAATCTTCACTGCCTTTACGGTATCATTTAAAGAACCTAAGGAAATGTAACCGATTGCGGAAGCATCTCCAGCTACAGAAGTCATCATAACAGAAGTGCTGTTGGTGATCTCTGCATCATCGGTAGTCATATCTACTTTCTCACCAGCGTCATTCTTTACTTCAATGCCGAACAGCTCGATGAACGCGCCTCTTGTACCAGAGCCATCCTCACGGGAAATTACTGTGATCGGTCCTTCTAAAGCTGCATCCTTTGCTGCCTCTGTGGTGGTCTCTGCCTCTGTTGCTGCTGTGGTGTCAGCTGCTGCGGTAGTTGCTGCCTCTGTTGCTGCTGCGGTAGTCGCATTGTTAGAACTTCCAGAACAACCGGTCAGTCCCATCACTGCCATTCCAAGTGCCAATAAAACTGCTGCGGATTTTTTCATAATTTTTACTCTCCTTTTTTTGTGCCTTGTGATTTTACAAAGCATTTATGTTTGTTTACTTGCTTTCCTTAATTACAAGTGCATTGTAAAATCCTTATGTAAAATCCAAAAGAAGGGTTATGTAAAATCCTTGTTAAATCTATTTCGCCATCAAAAAAGGAAGTATGCGCTGAAAGCCGCATACTTCCCAAAGTTAATTTTTCCAATACCGTAGGAGTCAGGCGGAAATGAATTCTAAGCCGGACCATAGACGCAGGTCCGTCCTTAGGGCGCGTCTTTTGCGCCCTTAGTACGGCTACTTGCGTCTCTGAGCGAGAGCGCGTCCGGCGTGAATCATTTCCGCCTGACTCCGGCCCTTCGCCAATACTCTCAAAAAGCCACTCCTACCACTTATAATGTTTAATCAACGCCTGGGTCCCCAAATCCCCCATGCCTTCCTCTTCCAGTCCCTTGCACATCTGAAGTACATCTTCCAGCACATCCAGCTTCACAGAAACTGCCGTTGCCTCTTCATCTGCCAGACTCATATCCTTAATAAAGTGTTTCAGGAAAAATCCCGGATTATAATCATCCTTCAATGCCTTAGAAGCCACATTGTTCATCTGCGCACTTCCCGCAGCACCGGTAGAAATGGATTTTAACATCACATCCACATCCAGTCCCACATTCTTCGCATAAACCATGGCCTCACAGGCACCAGCTAACGCACCTGCAATGGCGATCTGGTTGCACATCTTGGTATGCTGTCCATTACCAGCCTTGCCCTCATAATTGATATTCTTGCCCATGGCCTCAAACACTTCCATGCAGGCGTCGAAATCTTCTTTCTTGCCGCCAGCCAGAATGGTCAAAGTACCCGCCTTGGCACCACTATCGCCGCCAGTAACCGGTGCATCAATGGCATGAAGACCCAACTTCTCAGCCTCCTCAAAGATCTGAACTGCCAATTTCGGACTTGTGGTAGTCATATCGATCACATAAGTTCCCTTATCTGCATTGGCTAAAATTCCGGTCGGTCCAAAGTAAACCTCGATCACGTCCTTCGGATATCCGACGATGGAGATCACTGCATCTCTTCCCTTGGCACACTCTGCCACCGAATCGCACCAAACCGCGCCTTCTCCGATCACATCTTCCACTTTAGACTTGGTTCTTGTATAAATAGAAACCTCAAATCCGGCTTTCATCAGGTTGCGGACCATGGATTTGCCCATGATTCCAACACCTACAAATCCTATTTTCTTCATTGTTCTGTCTCCTGTCTCAACATTCTATCTTTTCCGGTATCCAGTTTTAAAATCAACCAAATTCTTCATGCCATCTTTCTCGCCTGCCAGGAACTTCTCCAGATTACCGCCTGCGATCCGCACGATCCGCTCAAAGGTCTCCGGCAGATTGAACTTACCGGAAATATGCGGGGTGATATACATTCTTGGTGCATCCCACAGTGGAGAATCTGCTGGAAGTGGCTCTGGCTCAGTCACGTCTGTGGCACATCCGCCCAGCCAGCCGTTCCGCAGTACCCGGTTTAACGCCTCGCCGTCGATGGCCTCGCCCCGTCCTGCATTTAACAGAAATGCCTTCTGTTTCATGAGACGCATCCGGCGTTCATCCATAATATGATAGGTAGCCGGTGTATTTGGCAGAGATAGCAGCACAAAATCTGCTCTCGGAAGCACTTCATCGATATGATCGGTTGTATACACTTCATCCAGATAATCCGGCTTCTCTCCCACAGTTCTTCTCAAACCAATGGTATAGCTTCCCAGCATCTTCATGCGCTTCGCATACTCGCCGCCGATATCGCCAAGACCGATCACCAGCGTGGTAGAATTCCAAATGGAACCTACCTTTCCTTCACTGATCCACTCATGGTTCAACTGATGGCGGTAATACTCACCCAGATGCTTTAACATCATCAGACTCATCCCCAGCATGTGCTCGGAAATCGCCAGTCCGTAAGCTCCTGTGGCATTGGTCAGAAGAGTTC
>CAKRWX010000341.1 GCA_934418055.1 uncultured Lachnospiraceae bacterium | reverse complement strand
GGAGGAGTGGAGCCAGTATTTAAGCCAGGTTGATGAGAAGGAAAATCGGTTTGGCCTGCTGGAATTTGTTATGGGGAACACAGAAGAGCAGTTCTTGGAAGACGCAAAAACACTTCACGAGATCTTAAAAAACTAAAATGATTCAGGAGGAAAACAGATATGGCAGATTTATACGTAAAAGAATTTGATATGATAAATCCATTTGTAGTGGCGTCCAGTCCAGCAACACAGGGGGCAAAAAATGTATTAAAAACAGCAGCTATGAGACCAGGAGCAATTGTACTTCGCAATTTTGGACATGGAACTGGTGGCGGTAGTTATATTGGGCCAGATAGCCGGGCAATGTTTTCAGGACAGATGAGTATTCATAGTCATGCGGTTGGAAGACAACTTCCGGATTCGGTAACTACCCTGGAGCAGTATTGCGAAGAGGTACAGAAGATCAAGAGAGAAATGGACAGTGATATTAAGCTCTGGGTTTCTGTGGGACATTACAGCGATATTGTGGCAGGCGGAAACTGGGAAAAAGAGTGGGCCAGACAGGCAAAAGAACTGCAATTGGCTGGTGCTGACGCCATTGAACTTCATTTTAATACCCCAGGTGTTGCGGTTGCCAAGGACCGGACGTTCGCTTATCACCAGCTGCTCCGCCACAGTATTGAGCTGATGAAGAAGACAGTGCCGGATATGCCGATCATGGCGAAGCTGGCTATTGAGTCTACAGATGTGCTGACATCCATCCGCATTGCGGAGGCAGCAGGAGCTACGGCAGCAGGACCTACCGCCAGATGGAAAGGCTTCTATTTTGATCTGGACTGGAGAACCACTCAGGCAAGACCAGGCGCAGGTTATGGCGGAACCCAGGCGACGCCATTGGTTTGCTATTCCATCGCAGAGGCGAGAACAGCCGGCTGCAAGATCCCGATGTACGGCGGCGGTGGAGTCTTCAATTATGAACAGGCTGCAAGAATCCTCATGTCAGGCAGTCAGGCAGTACAGTTTGGCGCATTAGCTTGTTCCGGAGGCGTTGGTGCATGTAAGAAGGTGATCGCGGATCTGGAGCGTTTTATGGATAAGAACGGTTATCGGGATATGGATAGCTTGTGCGGTGACGCGTTAAAGCTGTTCCAGATGGATAAAGATTTTACAGCGATGCGCCAGAACCGTCTGGCAGACGCTTATCAGGAAGCCCAGGTCAGCGACAAGTGCATCGGATGCGGACGATGCGTGGATGTGTGCTGGCATGAAGGCATCGAGATGAAAGAAAAAGCAGCGATGAAAACGGATAAATGTATTGGCTGTGGTTACTGTTTCCAGGTATGTCCAACAGGAGCGCTTCATGTGGAAAAAGAGAAGATTTTAGCGGCACCATTTGAAGAGCAGGGAATTACACGTGGCGTATAAGTCTGTTTTAGAGGGAAATGTCATATGGCGATAACAGGTAAAACACAGGAAGAGCTGTTGACAGAAAAGTTATGGAGCGCGGCAGAACAGGGTGATCTGCAGGAAGTAAGGAAGCGGAGTGAATATGGTGCTGCGGACATGACATTGTTTGATGAAAACCATCATAATACTTTGTGGTATGGGGTAAAATCCGGGAATGCTGATTTGGTGAAATATCTGGTAGAACGGATCGGATTGAATCCGCTGGAGGCGGACTGTGAAGGAAAAACACCGTGGGATCTGGCGGCGGAACTGAGATTTACAGAGATAAACCAGTATCTGGAATCACATCTGGGATATTCTTATGAAGATACCTATCACAATCCAATACGGAGGGGCTTTTTCCCAGATCCATCTATCGTGAGGGTCAATGATGACTATTATATGGTGAATTCCACGTTTGTGTATTTTCCGTGCATTCCCATTTCCCATTCAAAAGATCTGATCCATTGGAATGTAATTGGTTATGCCATCACAGAGTCGGAATGGGCAGTGGAATTAGAAAATTTGCATGGTGGAATGGGATATTGGGCACCAGATATTTCTTATTGTGACGGCAGATTTTATATTACAGCTACTCTGCGGAGAAATGATGATATGTGGCCGAAACGGCTCCAGATGGTAACATCTTCCGAAAAGCCGGAAGGTCCTTATGAGAAACCGGTATTTCTGAATGATGATGGAATTGATCCGTCTATTTTCCACGATGATGACGGCAGAAAATACATGCTCCTCAATAAAGGAGCCAGGATCATCGAACTGACCAGTGACTGTAAAGCCATAAAAGAACCAGGGAAACTATTGTGGTATGGCGATAACAAGCGAAAGCCAGAAGGACCGCATTTGTTGAAAAAGGATGGATACTATTATCTGTTTTTAGCAGAGGGCGGAACCGGGAAAGGGCATTGCATCACCGTAGCCAGGGCAGAGCATATCGATGGACCATATGAGCCGAGTCCTTATAATCCCATTCTTCATCAGTGGAAAAAGGATGCTCTGATTCAATGCTGTGGACATGGAAAGCCGGTGCAGCTTCCCGATGGAAGATGGTATATTGTATACTTATGTCTCCGGGTTCTAAATGGGGAATACGGCATTCTTGGAAGGGAAACAGCTATGGATCCGTTAACCTGGACTCCAGATGGATGGCCCATCATCAATGGAGGACGCGGCCCGTCGGATCAGCAGAAAATGCCTTGGAAATATGATGAAAAGGCCGTTAGTAGGGATGTGAGGCCATGTGGTGGATATCCGTTTTGGAAAAAACAGTTATGGATGAGTCCGAGACCATTTGCAGAGGGAAAAGTATATGAGGCAGTTGCTGAAACTGGTGAAAATTCATTGGAAATTCAGGGAAATGGATATGATCTGAACCAGGTTGCCTGTAGAGGCGCATTACTCAAACGCCAAGATAAGTTCCAGGGAACTGCTCAGTGTTGTTTCGTGATTCCAGAGCTGGATGAGGAAGAAGATACCGGAATGACCTGTTACTACGATGAGAACAGCTACATAA
>CAKRWX010000340.1 GCA_934418055.1 uncultured Lachnospiraceae bacterium | reverse complement strand
GATGTGAACGGTCATCCATATGTAACTTACGATCTTTCCAAAGCTGGAAAGCAGGGAGCAAAGGTCATTTTCAAAGCAACGATTGATTATGATACCGGAAAGATGGGAAGTGAACGGTATGCTGCAGATAAGACTTATGCGATCCAGAATGCCACAAACGGAAGATATGTTCTTTGGAGATATGTATCCGTTGGTAATAATATGTATCCGCTGAATCAGAACAGCTATGATTATGCCGGATATAATGAGTATACAGTTACGGAAACAACACCAACATCCAAGACAGAGGCAGATGCGGCATGGAAGATCAAGAACTGTTTCAATCAGCTTCCAACTGGTGCGACGGAAGAAAATTATCCGACGCCGGTCATGAACCTGAAAAAGACAGAGAGCGGTCTGATGGAGGTGGACAACCGTGGCATGTATCCGATCTTAAAAGAGGTGGGAAGCAAAGAATTGACCCTGAAGGATACAACAGATACCACCAGGGATCAGGTTGTTACGATTCCATCGCTGACTCCATCAGTAAGCAACTGGTGGGCTAATGCAGGACTGACGACCATTAATACCACGTTTACCACCAACTCCTACGAGATGATCAAGGAGACAACTCCGGCTGGAATGACGGAGGCAGGTCATTATATTCATGTGAGAGTCACCCAGGTAGATAGTAGTAAAAATGAAATTCAGGGAACAACGCAGGATCACTATATTAAGCTGAATAACCAGGATACTGCAAGATCCTATTCGGATGTATTTACTGGTTTAGTATCAGGAGAGAAATATAAGGTCGAATTGTACTGTGTACAGGCAGGAACGGATGATGGAAATCAGGAGATCCTGATCTGGAATACCTCTTCCGGAAGCCAGGGATCAGCAGCCCAGATGTATGTTACTCTGTATTCGGGAATGGAGATCAAGAATGCAGCAGTTACGTCCGTCCGATATAATTCTTATGAAGACAAAGAGATGGATCTGACTTATTCCATGGACCTGGCGACCGGATTTGATATTCAGTATTCCATTTATAAGAAAGCTAAGAGTGGCGAACAGGATACACCGATTCTGGAACCGGATGCCACCATGGATCTGATGGGGTATAAGAAGAATGATGATGGAATCTGGGTGAGAAAGAATAATCCGGATGTACATTGGGACATGAAGCTGAATATGACTGAGACATTGACCTTTACACCGGGCTGTGCAGTGCTTCCAGGCGGCGATTATGTTCTCCGGATCTGGGCGCTGGATCAGGCCCAGGCAGTTCTGGGAACCGCTGATGTGGACTTTACCTGGTCCCCATTATCCGCACCATCCTTCTATGTGGAGACGACGGCTCTTTCTAATGGTACTGCATTAAATGTCAAGTTTAATCCGGTTGATCCTTATAAGACCATTGCAGGTGGACGGTATTATGTGGCTGTATGGGATGAAAACAACAACTTAAAGGATCTTTATGGTGTAGGTGAGAATCCTGTCAATGATCCGAAGCTTATCGTTCCAAACAGTGGAGAGGACAATTCACCGCAGACGATTTCAGTAACCGGACTGGAGGCAGGCAAATCTTATAAGATTTCCTTCTATGGAACAACTGATCTTTCCAATACAGGAAAAACTGCATTGGATCTGGGAAATACCGTAGAGGCAGCCAAAGCACAGTTATCAGGTATGACTGCAGCACAGCTGAAAGATATCACCTTGTATGAGACCACGCAGGCAACCCTTCAGTCATGGGGTGGACGTTATTCCAGAACCTCCTTTGGCTTTAACAGCAGCCGAAGCCTGATGATCTACTTCTTTGAGGCCAGCGGTCTGGATAAGATCACCAAGATCGAGGTCAGTGTTTACAGTGGTGTGGAAGGAAAGAGCTGGACTTATACCGTAACAAGACCGGAGAATGGTTCTCTGTTCAGTCTGGTAACCGGAAGTACCGTCAACTATCAGGCGGTCATCCCGACGACACTTACGACATCGGGATCGTACCAGATCACCAGGGCGAACTTCTATACAGAAACATCAGGAACAGAACCGGCATTCTATCTGACTGGCGATGCAGTCATGCCGTAATCATCGGGGCGCAATGAGGAGGAAAACATGGCAAGAAAATTAAATAGTAAAGCGAAAAGGTCATTTGCCATATTCACGGTTTCCGTTCTGGCTTCCGTAGGCATGTTCTCCACGGCAGTTGTTACCACTACCCGCGCGCAGGCAGAGCGTTTTGCTCTGACTGCCGGGACGGTAGTTTATGACAATGAGTTCCGTCAGGTGGATTTTGGCCAGGAAGGACGGTTATACCGGGACTGGGATAAGACCTATAAGCTGATTGATGAAAACAAGAAGGAATACAATTTAGGCCGTCAGACGGTGGTCTATGAACCGGCTAACAGCACCTTGTCCATTTACGGAGGCGGTTACCGCTTTAACGGTGATGGAACCGTGGTACAGCTGGAAAGCAAATATCAGGTCAATGATTTATCAGAATCTGGTTTTTACAAGCTGTCAGACCGTAAATTTGTCATGACAGGAGACAATATCCGTGATGATCAGGGAGCGGTCCAGACTTCTGGATGGGCGTATCTGATCGGTGATAAATCCGGAAATGTACAGGTCATTAACGAGAACCTGGACATGAAGGTGCTGGATTCCAAATACTTTGATAATGGCAATATGAGATTTACCATCAAGGACGAGACTCTGGATCTGGGATTGAACCGCACGGTGAACCTGGCTCAGGTGATGGGCTCCTTACAGGTGGTAGAAGATCCCTATAATTTAGGACAGAAAGTATACGCTTACACCATCCGTGGCGGCGATGGCGGTTCCGGTGGTATCGGTGGTACTGGCGGAACCGGTGGTATCGGCGGAACCGGTGGTCGTGGCGGCGATGGCGGCCTTGGCGGATACGGCGGAAACGGTGGAACCGGTGGCGCTGGTGGAACCGGAGGTAATGGTGGTACTG
>CAKRWX010000339.1 GCA_934418055.1 uncultured Lachnospiraceae bacterium | reverse complement strand
GCATTTGTCAACAACTTTTTTTATTTTTTTACAAAATCCCCCATTCTGGAATTTTTCAGAATGGGGAATGAGGAATTTCAATCTATCTATCCAATTTTAATGCTTTAAACATTCCAATTCCTTCATCAGTTGTGCCCGATAGCCCTCATCTTCCATAGCTCTCTTTATTTCATCCATACGGTCAGCTGCCATTAGTTTGTTGATCAGCTCTGCCATTGCCTGTTCGCCTTCTTTTCTGCCTTCTTCTCGTCCCTTTTCTCTGCTTGTTCTCATGGAACTCTGCCAGTCCATCTGATAACGCTCTCTGGCCTCGCACTGCAGGCGGATCTTTTCATCTTCGGATAATTTGCGTAATGTTACGACTGCTTTTTTAATGGATTCTGACTGTTCTGCCATTGCAAGAACCTCCTTCCATGTCTTTGCTCTGAATACACAGGCCCAGTGGTATAATGCACTATTTCGTTCTTCCTCCGCCACCTGTTCCAGACAAGATAAGTCTAACACGTGAAGTGCAATTTTTCCAGTGAATTCATACCCTGTCCTGCGGTTTTTCAATGCATATTCATTGTAAAATGCAGTATCTTCCGGTACTGGAGATTTCATCATGATCCCAATGTGGATAGACGGTTTGGCTTGTGTATAATCCATGCCCTTTTTCATTTCTGCGAACATCCTGCACAGATAAAATACGGAACGATCCGTCCAATTCTCCACCGAACCCATCTGCATTTCCAGATTGATCTGTTTGTTACCATTTAATAACACACGAATATCCAGAATACAGGTTTTCTCGTCAATAGCATCTCCCAATATGATGGGATTACAGATCAGGCAGGATAATATCTCCTCTTCCGATATGTACAGCAGCGCACTGAGCAGTCCCCTCAATGCTTCTTCCGAAGTCTGAAATACCGCCCGGAACATATAATCATTCACTAGCCCGTACTCTACCTCTTCTTCCACGTTGATTGCCCGCAGGATTTCATTCTCCTGCTCCTGCCGTAATTCTTTACTTTCTTTTTCTACTGTCATAAGCAAATGCTCCTCGTATTATATTTTACATTTGTAGAATAAATGCCGAATGGCAAGATCTTAGAAATTCCTCGAAATGTACATTAACCTTAACACAAAAGCCCTGCTTTTAGAAACAGAATCGTTCGACAAATTATCTCCCTCCATCGCCAGGCGGGACAATAAAAAAGCTGGAAACAAAAAGACCATAGGATCTCATTTCTGAAATCCTACAGTCTTTTCTAAAAATTTTATTGCCAAAAGGGACAGTCATAAAACCACAAAACACCGTCCCCAATGGATCCCCAATGGATCAATGGCCTATTTGGTTACTGTCACGGTCACGGTATATTTCTTTTTACCGGATTTGACAGTGATCTTTGTCTTTCCTGCCTTCTTGCCTGTGATCACACCTTTTTTGTTTACCGTTGCTATTTTCTTATTGGAAGAGGAATAGGTAAACTTCTGGGTGGATGTGATCGGAGCCAGAGATGGCTTCAGTGCCAGTTTCGCGCCTTTCTTCAGTGTTACTTTCTTCTGAAGTCCGGTGATCTTGCTGGTGGTGACTGTCTTCTTTTGTACTTTGACAGTGACTTTCTTCTGCAGACCGCTGGCTAGAGCAATGGTCAGGGTTGCCTTGCCGGTCTTCTTGCCAGCTTTCAGTACACCATTCTTGGTTACGGTGAAGATCTTGGTGTTGCTGGACTTATAGGACTGCACGCTGTCGCCGTTTGCCAGACCGGTTACCTTGAAAGCACTGGTCTTCTGTTTTACTTTCAGCGGTACCGTATTGGCATTGACTTTGATCGTTGCCTGAAGCGCGCTGCCAGTATTCTGTGTTTCTTTGCTTCCGCAAACGCTACAGGTGCGTGTCTGTACTGCCGGTGCAAATACGGTTGCTTCTGTTGTGGTTGTCCATGCGCCGTACTTATGTCCGGTTGCAGGGATGGATTCTGTTATGCTTTCGCCACATTCACAGGTATAAGTGCGGACACCTGCTTCTGTGCAGGTCGGAGCCTTTGTGATAACACCTGCGCCCCAGTTGTGCTCGTGCGGATTGCCTTCTTCTTTTGTGTAATCATCCGTGTAATGGAAGACAATCACATCTCCGTCTGACGGATATTTTGCATCAACGCCAACCTCCGGATGTTTTCCGTTTACGGTATACATCCAGCCGGAATTCTTTCCGTTATCAAATTCTTTTAAGGTTACTCCATTGTACTCGATTCCTTCGATATAAGTACCATACTGAGAATCACGCGCCAGAATCTTAAATCCAGTCTTTTCTGCGATCATTTTCATGATGTCATATACCGTATCGTTCTCATTTACCGTATAGCTTGTTGCCGGAATCCATAAAGTCAGATTTCCGCCGGTCAGCGTATGCACGATTCCATTTTCACTGTGCAGTGCATCTCCAAGCAGCTGGAAGCTAATCAGAATCTTTCCTGCTTCTTTTTTTACCTTTACGGTAAATTCTGCTTTTGCGCCTTCATAAGAAACAGTAAGTGTCTGCTCTCCTCTGGTCGTGTTGTCAAATCCTGTTATTGTTACATCCTTTGCCGGAATCTCTTTTGCTGTTCCGTCGCTGTAGGATGCCTGGATCACCATACCGGTCAGATCCAGTTCTTCCAGCAGATAGTATTCTTTCTTATATTCTCCGGAAATCTGAAGTCCGGTCACATAGATTCCGCTTGCTTCTGTACTGGTCAGTGCTGCCGCATCTGCTCCGATCGGATCATCACTGCGGTTGTACTGGGCTTTCCAGTCACATCCTTTTATAACAGGACAGCCAGTGATTCCTTTTTCGGTGTTGATATAGATGGTTCCGCTTGTCGTCTCATGCTCTGCACAATTTGTATCTACATACTGTACAAATCCGATTCCCTTATCTGCGCCACAGGTTTTACTGTAACTGTTATGTGCAATATCATCCATCTTATTCAGAC
>CAKRWX010000338.1 GCA_934418055.1 uncultured Lachnospiraceae bacterium | reverse complement strand
GGCGATCCTTTTTGTACGGTTGACGGATCAACAGAGACGACGGGAAGGTACTGAGTTTGAGTCCCCGTCCGCAGTGTCCTCCTCTTTTTTGGGAGCCGCTGCGTCAGCGAAAGTACAGATTTTCCGAACTGAGGAAAAACGCTTCCGGTAAGAAGAGTCTCTGTCGGGTGACGGCGTTCCGGGTAAGAACCGCCGTCCGATTCAGGAAATTTACCGAAAGAAGCGACGGTCAGTATGAGTAGAAGTACTCAGAGAAGATGCAAGGCCGTCATTTTTTTAAATGAAGACTGGAATAAAGCCCAGCGGAAAAGATCATTCCGATCCCCGTGAGAGTCAGCCAGTCCAGGTGTTCATTAAAGCAAAGCCATCCTAGAAAGACACCGAAAAATATCCCTGAAAATTCAAACACCGCATTGAGCAATGAATGCCCGCGTGACCACGCATAAGTCCAAAGTACCTGTGCGGCAACACCGGAAGTCATGACCCCCAACAAGGGTAATGCAGTGTTTGTGGTAGGCAGATGAGCGGAATCCGGAAAGCAAAGTATCCGAAGCCCGCCGAGCACGAGGCCCGAGAGCATGAAGTAGAAAACAGCCCGTTCACTGGGTTCGCCTTGTCTGCCGAGGTCACGAAGAAACCAACTGGCCGCAGCGCCGCAGACAGCAGCTGCCAATCCGCAGAGAATGCCGACGCTGTCAATGTCTTGGGTGGCAGGTTTTGAAATCAAAAGAACGCCGGTAAAACCAAACAAAATGGCACCGATGATCGGCCAATCGATTTTTGCACGGTGAATGATTGATGAAAGCGTAAAGAATAGACAGAAAATCAAAGGACTGGTGTAATTAATAGATTGTGCGACACTCAACGGCAACAGACCTACGGCAATGACTTCTAACGTGAAACAACAGAGGCCGGCAATGCTTCGTTTGGCATGAGACCAGGGGTGTTGAGTTGAAAAGGCGATCCCTTTTTTCAACATGACCAGCGTCAATAGAGACAGACCGAACAGGGAACGCCAAAAAACAATTTCAAACGGGTCAAAATAGCCGGTACACAGCTTTGCGGAAAGCGACATCAGCGTAAAGAGAAACGCAGAAACGAGAACCCAAAATGAAACTGACGGCATACGGAAGCTCCGGAATAATGGTGGGTGTTCGATCTGTATCGTACGACGAACTGAAAGAAAATTGGTGGAAAAGATTGAAGAAAGGTGAAAACAGAAAGACTGAGTTAAGGGTAAATACCAATATATAAATCGCATAAGGGAGTTCGATTAGATTTCTTTGGGACTGAGATTAGTTTTCTTTATGTTGTTATGGGGAGCGAGGGGTGGTTTATAAAATGAAATCATCCTGAAAGAAGTAGTTGCATAATCATTTGGTGTGAACCTAACCTGATGATTTTATGCGGATATTTGTTTCTCGATATTTCGTTAACCGAAGGGGGGGCTTTCGGAATCTGTGCCGAAGAAGTGCATAGTTGACGAAAGTTCTCTTTAACCGAAGGAGAAACGATTGAGGGGAAACCCGATGGTCGTTTTCGCTGACTATGACAACTATTCTTGAATTTGTCGTTCTCTTCGCTGCCATCCTGCTTGGCATCCGATTCGGCGGCATTGCTCTTGGTTTCTGGGGCGGTGTAGGGCTGTTTGTTCTTTCCGTCGTTTTCGGCGTCATGCCGACTTCGCCGCCCGTGGACGTGATGCTCATCATTTTGGCTGTCTGCATGTGTGCTTCCTGCATGGAAGCGGTGGGCGGCTTGGATATTTTGGTTCGCATTGCGGCTAAGATCATCCGTAAGAACCCGAAGTATGTGGCAGTGGTTGCTCCGGTGGTGAGCTTCTTCCTGACCTTCTTTGCCGGTACCGGTAATGCGGTGTATGCGATTCTTCCCGTCGTTTACGAAGTGAGCTACAACGCCAACGTTCGTCCGGAACGTGCCATGGCGGCTACGGCTGTGGCCGGTCAGGTCGGTATTACGTCCAGCCCGATTGCCGCGGCTGTGGCGGCAATGATCGGTTTGATGGCGCAGAACGGCCATACGGAAATCGGTCTCGGCACCATTTTGATGGTGACGTTCCCGGCCTGCCTTATCGGTGTGGTTGTCGGTGCCGTCCTCGGCATGTTCCGCGGTAAGGAACTCAAGGACGATGCGGCTTATCAGGCACGTCTCGCCCGCGGTGAAGTTCTTCCTCCCCAGAAGATGGATGAACGTGAGTTGCCTGCGGCTGCCAAGTGGTCGGTGCTCATTTTCTTCGGTGCCATTGCCATCATTGTGGTTGCCGGTTTCTTCCCTGAACTGCGCGTTCTTCGCGGACAGACGAAGGCTGTGAGCATGTCGCTCGTTATCGAATGCGTCATGTTGGCTGCCGGTGCGTTGATGTGCTTGGTCTGTAAGCCGGATGTGGGTAAGATCGCGAAGAGCCAGGTTTTGAACGCCGGTGTCGTTTCAATCGCAGCTGTTTTCGGTATCGCCTGGATGTCGGATTCCTTCATCGCAGCTAACGCCAAGGTCTTTATGGAAGTGGCGGGTGAATTGGCTCAGAGTATTCCGGTTCTCTTTGCCGTGATTCTCGCTGTCATGTCCGCTTTGTTGACCAGTCAGGGCGCTACGACCCGCGCCGTGATGCCCTTGGGCTTCGCGCTCGGCATCAATCCGATGCTTTTGGTGGCCATGTTCCCGGCGGTTAACTGCCTCTTCATTCTGCCGATCACGGGGCCGGCTCTGGCGGCTGTCGGTATGGATCGCTCCGGTACGACCTACATCGGTAAGTACGTGTTGAACCACTCCTTCCAGTTCCCCGGCATCGTCATGGTGGTTGTGGCGGTAGCGGTTGGGTATGCGATGGTTCTTTCGGGCATCGTATGAGTTGACGGATAAGTCTCTTTAGCTCAGGGACAATCGATAAAGAAGGGTGGTTTCTCAAAAAAGAGCCACCCTTTTTTCATAAGGGCCTATTATGAAATTTCTGTCTGATTTTGTTGA
>CAKRWX010000337.1 GCA_934418055.1 uncultured Lachnospiraceae bacterium | reverse complement strand
CGGCTATATCCTTCCCACTACCGGGCGGATTCGGGACTTGCACCCGTTAGAAACATGCGCCGCCGGGCGCACACAAAGAAAAACCTCCAGCAGTTTCTCCTGTGAATTCTCACATTTGAACCTGCCAGAGGTTTTTATTTATCTCACAATCAATTTTCAATTAATAGAACAGTCTGTTCACTGCACTGAAGATACCACGGAAGGATGCTCTTGTGATGTTGGAGCTGATGCCAACACCGTAGGTAACCTTTCCGCTCTTCACATCCATCAGATGGATATAAGAAGCCGCCTCTGCTCCGGAACCGGATGTCAATGCATGCTCGCTGTAATCCAGTACACGGATCTCGATGCCGAGTTCTTTCTCCAGACCCTTCTGCATCGCATCGATCGGTCCATTACCGATACCTTCGAAGGTCTTCCCAATTCCATGGTTGGTGTAAGTAACTGTAACCAGTGTAGCGAAATCGCCGTCTGCTGTCTCGGTGTCGTGGATCTGACACTTGCGGAAGTGGATCGGCTCTTTGCGCTCTGTATAGTTGAGGCGGAACTGCTCCATGATCTGCTCCGGTGCAACCTCGCCCTGCTTCTCTGCAATCGCCTGGATGATGTCTGCAAACTCCTTGTGCATACCCTTCGGCAGCTTGAAGCCAAAGAAGGTATCCATAACAAATGCTACGCCGCCTTTGCCGGACTGGCTGTTAATACGGACGATCGGCTCATACTCTCTTCCGATATCGCTTGGATCGATCGGCAGATATGGAACCTCCCAGTACTGGCTGTTGCGCTCTTTCAGTGCCTGCATACCTTTGTTGATAGCATCCTGATGGGAACCGGAGAATGCGGTAAATACCAATTTACCAGCATATGGATGTCTCTCTGGGATGTTCATCTTGGTGCAACGCTCGTAAACCTCTGCGATCTCACGGACGTTCTCGATCTCCAGCTCTGGGTTGATGCCCTGGGAGAACATATTGTAAGCTAAGGTTAAAATATCTACATTACCTGTACGCTCGCCATTGCCGAATAAGGTACCTTCTACACGGTCAGCGCCTGCTAATAATGCCAGCTCGGTTGCTGCAACGCCGGTACCACGGTCATTGTGAGGATGAACGCTTAAAATAATGCTTTCACGGTTCTTGAAATGAGTGTTCATCCACTCGATCTGGTCTGCGTATACGTTTGGTGTGTTCATCTCAACAGTAGATGGCAGGTTGATGATGATTGGATTCTCCTTGGTTGCGCCCCAGGTATCCTGGACTGCGGTACAGATCTCCAATGCGTAGTCTAACTCTGTTCCAGTAAAGCTCTCTGGAGAATACTCTAATACGATGTTGCCATCGAAATTCTCTGCATATTTCTTAACCAGCTTGGTTCCCTCAATGGCAATCTGGGTGATCTCGTCTTTATCTTTGTGGAATACCACATCACGCTGCAGAGTAGAGGTAGAGTTGTAAATATGAACTACTACATTCTTAATGCCCTGGATCGCCTCGAAAGTTCTCTTGATCAGATGCTCTCTGCACTGTACCAGAACCTGTACTCTCACATCGTCTGGAATCATGCGGCGCTCTACTAACTGTCTTAAGAAATCATACTCAATCTGGGAAGCTGCTGGGAAACCGATCTCGATCTCCTTGAAGCCTAACTTGATCAGCATGTTAAAGAACTCGATCTTCTCCTCTACCACCATTGGCTCAACCAATGCCTGGTTGCCGTCACGAAGATCGACACTACACCAGATCGGTGCTTTCATGATCTCCTTATTCGGCCAAGTTCTCTCTGGAAAATTGACTACTGGTACTCTTTTATATCTCTGATAGTTTAACATGATAACTTCCTCCTGTATTTTGCTTTTGTGTTGTGTGAATTATGAATCATATACCTGTGTGCGCTGACCTTGTCAGCATAGGACCAGGCTTTGGAGTCGGTAAATCACGCTATACTTGTAGATAATGTACATCTTCGCTTTTACAGGTCTAACCCCATCTTCATCATCCCTTTGCTTTAGAATTGGTAACGCGGTGAAGCGTTACAAAATAGTTCCTATAGTATAGCATATCTAAAAGACGGTTTCAAGACACAAAATGACCTGTCAGATCATTTTTTCTAATCATTTTTTCTAAAAACTATGCCATATTCCATATCAGGCTACAGAACGTGTCCCTGGGTTTTCATGACCTGGATGACCTGATCTACATATTTCTCACAGATCTCCAGACTCGGCGCCTCAACCATAACGCGGACTACCGGTTCCGTTCCTGACTGACGCAGAAGGATTCTTCCATCGTCACCAAGGCTCTCTGTCACTTTCGCCACCTCTGCCTGTACAGCCGCATCATCCTGTGCTGCTTTTTTGTCCTTTACTTTCACATTTTTTAATACCTGTGGGAAGATCTCCACCTCAGAAGCCAGCTTGCCTAAGGACTGTTTCTTCTCCAGCATGGCCTCCATCACCTTTAAGGATGTCAGAATACCGTCTCCGGTGGTTGCGTTCTTGCTGAAAATGATATGGCCGGACTGCTCACCGCCGAGGCAATGACCGTTAGCGGACATATTTTCGTATACATATTTATCACCTACGGCTGTTTTCTCATAGGCAATGCCCTCTCTGTCCAGAGCCTTATAAAGACCGAAGTTCGACATGATGGTGGTCACAATGGTATTATTGACCAGGCTTCCCTGTTCTTTCATATATTTGCCGCAGACATACATGATCCTGTCACCGTCAACCACTTCACCATTTTCATCCACTGCGATACAGCGGTCTGCATCGCCATCATACGCAAATCCCACATCTAAATGATTCTTCTTTACGAAATCCTGCAGTACATGGATATGGGTGGAGCCACAGTCTGTGTTGATATTTAAGCCATTTGGCTCATTGTTGATGACATATGTCTCAGCGCCTAAAGCATCGAATACATTCTTCGCAATGGCAGATGCGCTTCCGTTGGCACAGTCTAACCCCACCTTCTTGTTCTTAAAGGAACGGGTAGCGATGGAGATCAGATAGCCGATGTAACGG
>CAKRWX010000336.1 GCA_934418055.1 uncultured Lachnospiraceae bacterium | reverse complement strand
GAACCGGACCGGACTGTTTTTACTGATCGGCGTGATCACAGCAACGGTACTGGTCTATGAAGCGGCAGAGGAGAAACTTCCAGACTGGATCCGGGTCTGCGGATTGGGAATTTACAGTCTATTCGGTATGTATGTGATGACCATGCAGATTGCTGCGCTGTGGTTAGCGTAAAAATAGGGGGAGATAGGGCAAAAAGAAACAGATGGATGAAAAAATGATCAATAAGAAGAGACAAACGAGAAGATGGACGCCGGTCTTTTATCTGGCAATAGGTCTGTTCCTGGGCCTGATCATAGAATGTCTGATAACATTATATGATTTTCGTCATGGAAAATGGCAGGAAAGCAGTCCGTTGGAATTTGCTTCTTATATAGAAGAAGGAAAATTGGAATTAAGAGGCGGGGCAGCTCTGGAAGAGACAGATCTGGTTTCCAGAGCATCGGACGCTTCCCTGATCTTTCATGAAGTGGAAGACTGGGGAAGAATCGAACTGATTCTTGGAGAACCAATGGAATATGACGCCCAGTTAGAGTGGCTGTATGCCCCAGAAAACGGCAGTTTTGACCGTTTCCGAAGACAGGAAGCGTATCTGGTAAAAGGAAGTGAAAAGGGCGTTATCACGATTCCGGATAAAAGACTTGGTAAATTGGAGTTGGATATCCATGGCGGATTTGATCTGAAAGAAATCAGGGTTACCAGGCGGGTAAGTCTGGACCAGATTGCGGTGGGAGACATTTTAAAGCATCTCAATATGGTGAGACTGGGCTTGATGACATTCTTTTTCGGGCTTGGCATCTGGCTGTATGTGGATACCTGGAAAGTGAAGAGAGAAAAGAAGCTTTCCCCAGAGAAAACAAAGGAAAACCAGAGATATGTGTATCTAGATGCGATCCGCTGCCTGGCGGCAGTCATGGTGATTGTGGTCCATGTGGTTCAGCCACTAAGCCAGTTATGTCCATTTGGTTCGGCGCGTTATATTATGGTGGTCATGATGACGGTGATCTGTCTCTGCTGCAATATTCTGTTTATTCTGATCAGCGCGGCGTTATTGCTTCCGTGGAAAGACGAAGGCTGGATGGAATTCCTGAAAAAACGATTTTTGAAAGTATTTATCCCGTTAGTGGTATATGGAATGCTGTATCTGAAGGTATGCAGCATCACAGAGGCGGGGATTGGATTCTGGATTCCGTATATCATCCGGGTCTGGTCTACTGGAGATTTTACAAAAGGACCGCATCTGTGGCTGGTTTATATGCTGTTGAGATCCTATCTGGTGGTCATTCCTTTACGGTTCATGTTAAAAGCCATGGGAGAACAGTCGGAAAAGGCATTAACGGTACTGATTCTTGGCTGTCTGACTGTAAAAACCTATGGAGCCTGGGTTGGTATCAACTTTGGCCAGCCGATGATTTTTGGTGAATGGACCGGTGTGTTTCTGCTGGGATATCTGGTGAACCAGAAATGGATGAGAAAGTATGACGGATTGCTGCTGGCAGGAGGAGCGGTGGCTTTTCTGGTTTCTGCTTATCTGGTTGTGAAAAGGGCAGATTGTATTACCATTATCGCCAACCAGTCCATATTATCGGTGCTGATGTCATCGGCAATGTTTGTATTGCTTCTGCGAATGGATCAGTTCCTGAAACCGATCGGCAACCTTTTGGCGGCGGGAAGCCGTTACAGCTATTCCGTTTTGCTGGTCCACTGGTTTGTCCTGATCCGGATCGTATATAATGGATGGTTCAGCTCTGATATGAGTCAGTATCTGCAGATCCTGCTTCCGGTGCTGCTGTGCGGCGTGGTATCTATGTTGCTGGCATGGATCATGGACAGAATGGTGGTAGATGTGATAATGGGATATAGACATTTCAAGAAAAGTATGATAGAATAAGTAGCGTTTGCGAGTAAGACAGATGGTCGCTGCCACGGGACCGAAAGGCCGTGGGAGAGGAAAGTCCGGGCTTCACAGGGCAGGATGCCAGATAACGTCTGGCGGAGGCGACTCCAGAGACAGTGCAACAGAAATAAACCGCCGGTTCGTCCGGTAAGGGTGGAAAGGCAGTGTAAGAGACTACCGCCTGGCTGGTAACAGACAGGGCACATGTAAACCTCATTCGAAGCAAGACCGAACAGAAAGCATAAGGCGGCCCGTCTGCTTTCGGGTAGGTCGCTTGAGCCTGGTGGCGACATCAGGACTAGATAGATGACCATCCAACGACATAACCCGGCTTATCGTCTTACTCGTAAATATAACAGTTATGGTAGCAGTACAACAAAGGAGACTGATTATGTCAAAAGTAGATGTAGTGATTGGATGTTTTTATGGTGATGAAGGAAAAGGCAAAGTAATCGATTATCTTGCGGGTGATGCAGATATTGCAGTTCGCGCAACCGGTGGTGATAACGCAGGTCATACCATTGAAGTAAACGGAGTAAAATACGCGATGCGTCTGATTCCGTCAGGAATTCTGTCTGGTCATACCATTGGTGTAATCGGCAACGGCGTTGTGATGAATCCGGCAGTTCTTTTAAAAGAGATCGAGAACTTAAAAGAGCACGGATATGATATTGACAATCATTTAAAGATCAGCGATAAGACCCATGTGATCCTGCCATATCACCGGATGCTGGATCGTGCTTTGGAGAAAGCAAGAAAGGCATCTAAGATCGGTACAACTGGAAAGGGCATCGGACCGGCTTATTGCGATAAATATGAGCGTGCTGGCCTGAGAGTCGAGGATTTGTATGCAGATCACTTTAAGAGCCGCTTAGAGGAATTGGTAGAATCAAGAAAAGCACTGTTAAAATTCTATGATCCAGAGGATACCACCATTGATGAGGAACTGGATTTTGATAAATTATATCAGACTTACAGCGAGTATGCAGAACAGTTAAAGCCGTTCGTATGCGATACCGTTACTTATCTGCACAAAGCGCTGGAAGAGGATAAGAAAGTGATCATCGAGGGTGCTCAGGCAACTCTGCTGGATATTGACTTTGGTTCTTATCCATTCGTAACTTCTTCCAACCCAACCATCGGCGGTATCATCACAG
>CAKRWX010000335.1 GCA_934418055.1 uncultured Lachnospiraceae bacterium | reverse complement strand
CTCCACATCCACGAACGTTCTCCAGTCCATGGAAATCCGTAATTTCTCCAGTGTCTCTGGATCAACCACTTTTTCTAATAATCCCGCTTTTTTCAGCCGGTACAAGCCGCTGATTCCATTTAAAATTCCCCAGGTTTCCATAGGCATCTCGGAAACCATGCGGATCACATCGCCCAGTTTGCGGAAGCTTTCTTCATCCTTTAAAAATTCCAACACCACATAGCAGGTTTCATTGATGACTTTTCCGCCTACAAACTGTGCCTTTTCATTATATGCTGGCGTACCGTCGATTGTCAGTTCCAGTCCGCCCTCCACGATCCGGTCAAATAAATGTTTCATGATCGGATGCAGTTTTTCCTCAATAATCTGTCTCATACCACGCCTCCGCCGAAATTCACCCCATCTTCTCTGGCTTATCGCCAGTCTTTACCATATCATAAATCCTTTGCCCAGCAGCCGCAAGATTCCTTCCACATAGAAATAATCTCCATAAATGATGGGCACATGACGATCCGTGTCACGCCAGTATGCAGCAGTGCCATTCTGTAAGATTCCATCAGTCTCCACATTCCAATCACAGTGCTGCTCCGACAATGCCATCAGCATTTTCACTGCGCCGTCATAGTACAGCGCTTTCTCAAACTCCGGTACCATTTCCGCAATCTGCAGCAGACCGCAGGCCGCGCAGGCAGTGGCGGTAGTGTCCCAGTACACCGATTCCTTCGGTGCCCGAAAATCCACCAGAGACACATATCCCGTCATAGCCACATTGGCCAGAAAATAATGAGCCGCCCGTTTTGCCGCGTCTAAAAACTCCTGATTGCCCGTATGTAAAAATGCCAGTGCAAATCCATAAACCGCCCACGCCTGTCCTCTGGACCAGGAAGAGCCTTCGCCGTATCCCTGTCCGCCAGGCAGACTGAGCACTTCCCCGGTTTCCGGATCAAGGATTCCGATATGGTTGCAGGAACCGTCTGGCCGTAACAGTACTCTCAGGGCTGTCTCCGCGTGACGGTTGGCAATATCCGCAAATCTTGGATCTTCCATCTCTTTTCCCGCCCAGTAAAGCAGCGGAATGTTCATCATGCAGTCAATGATCATCCAGCCAGGTTTCTTACCGGTCTCTCCCCTCGGCCCATTTCCATCATTCCAGGCCCGGATAAAATTGCCGGTAGGATTAAAACGGCCTGCCAGCAGACTGGCTGCATGAAGTCCCATAATCTTCGCTTTCTCATCTCCTGTCAGGCGGTAATCCGCCACTGCCGTGTGCAGATACTGAAATCCCACATCGTGATGGAGTCCCACAAAACCAGATAAATCCTTTTCCATGACAATCTCACTCTTTTTTGCCGTTTCCTTATAGAGTTCATTTCCGGTACTGGCATACATCTGCCACAACATTCCAGCCCAGAAACCATTGGTCCACCAGAATGGCGTCTCAACACCTGCGTCTTTCACATAACGTCCATGTTCCGCAATATACGGAATCTTTCCACCAAGACGGGTGCATTCCGCCTGAAGCTTAGCGTCTATCTGTTTGTATATTTTTTCACAAATTTCTTTCTGTTTCTGATCTAACACCCTTTTCCCCTCCAACACCGCATCATTTGACAACTTCAACAACCATTTTTATTCACAAACCAAGTTTTCTTACGGTCAGCGCAGCAAGTGCACAGACCTGCTGAATCGTTAACCTTACTCTTTCACTGCGCCAACCATGGTCCCTTTTGTAAAATACTTCTGTAAAAACGGATATACACAGAGAATCGGCACAGTCGCTACCATAATGGTTGCATATTTAATCGTCATACCAATGGCCTCTGTATCGGTTGCACTGGCTCCCGCTGTCATGGAACTGGTATCGTTGGAAAGCAGGATCTCACGCAAGATGATCTGCAGCGGATACATCTCTCGGTTCCTTAAAATCGCAGATGCCCAGAACCAGGAGTTCCAGATGCTGACGCCGTAATACAGCACCATGACTGCTAACATCGCCTTGGACAACGGAAGTACAATCGTGGTCAGAATGCGGATATGTCCTGCGCCATCGATCTGCGCCGCCTCGATCAGGCTCTCCGGGATACTCTCAAAAGAAGTCCGAAGAATGATCAGGTTAGAGGTCGTGATCATAAACGGAATGATCAGTCCCCATAACGTATTGGTCAGATGCAGTTCCTTCAGATTGATATAAAATGGAATCATACCACCGGAGAAGAACATCGTGAATACAATAAACAGCATGATCGGTTTTTTAAACATGACACGTTTTCTGGAAAGGAAATAAGCGCCCAGAGATGTCATCACCAGATCCAAAAATACGCCGATGATCAAGATGAATAACGTATTTAAGTAACCTTTTCCAATCATCGGATTCTGGAACACTTTTTTATAAGCATCTATACTGAAGCCGATCGGCCGGAATAACAGGCCGCTATGCTGGGTCAAGGCATTGCTGTTGCTGAAAGACGCCACTGCCACGTACCAGACCGGATAGAGGCACACCAGCATGATCAGCGTCAGAAATGCGTAGTTAAATACCTGAAACGCCCGTTCTCCTTTTGATTTTTTGATCTTCATACCTTCTCACTCCTTTACCACAGACTGGTCTCGCTATATTTTTTCGACATTTTATTTGTAAAAATCAGAAGACCGAAGTTGATCACAGAGTTAAACAAACCAACTGCCGTGGAATAACTCCAATCCTGTTCCAAAAGACCCACACGATAGATATAGGAAGAAATAATATCTGCCGTATCGTAGGTAGATGGATTATATAACAAAATGGTTTTCTCATATCCCATATTCATCAGGGAACCCATTCTCATGATCAGCATAATGATGATGGTTGGTGCGATGCCTGGAAGTGTTACATTCAATAACTGTTTCCATTTACCTGCACCATCAATGGAAGCTGCTTCATACAGCTGCTGGTCTACACCAGCTAAAGCAGATAAATAGATGATGGAACCCCAGCCTACCTGCTGCCAGATACCCGATGCTACATACATAGTCCGGTACAGCTTTGGATTTTGCAACAATGGAGATCTCTCACC
>CAKRWX010000334.1 GCA_934418055.1 uncultured Lachnospiraceae bacterium | reverse complement strand
CTAAAGCAAATACCTTGGTTCCCTTGGATTTCTCGGTACCCATGGAAGCAAACCACTCCGGACCGTTTAAGATGATCTGTGGGATATTGGCATAAGTTTCTACGTTATTTAAAATGGTTGGTTTTCCGAATAATCCTTTCTGGGCCGGGAATGGAGGTCTTGGACGCGGTTCACCTCTGTTTCCTTCTATGGAGGTCATCAGAGCGGTTTCCTCGCCGCAGACGAAAGCACCTGCACCCAGACGAAGGTCAATGTCAAAATCAAAACCGGTTCCGAAAATGTCTTTGCCTAACAGCTCCATCTCTCTGGCCTGTTCAATGGCGATCCGCAGACGCTGAACTGCGATGGGGTATTCGGCACGGACATAGATATAGCCCTGGCTGGCACCGATGGCATATCCGGCAATGGCCATAGCCTCTAAGACTGCGTGTGGATCACCCTCTAAAATGGAACGATCCATAAAGGCGCCCGGGTCACCTTCATCGGCGTTGCAGCAGACATATTTCTGGTCTGCGTCATTGCCCTTAGCCAGTTTCCATTTCAGACCGGTTGGGAATCCGCCGCCGCCTCTGCCACGCAGGCCGGAATCTAAAAGACACTGGATCACGTCATCAGGTGTCATCTTGGTCAGAACTTTGCCAAGCGCCTGGTAACCGCCGGTTCCAATGTATTCTTCGATGATTTCCGGATTGATCACACCACAGTTGCGAAGGGCGATCCGGTGCTGCTTCTTATAGAAATCAGTGTCGCTTAATGCCTTGATACCGTTTGAAGTGACGGTTTCTTTATAGAGCAGACGGGTTACTACCCGGCCCTTCAGCAGATGTTCTTCTACAATTTCCGGAATATCTTCTACTTTTACCATGGAATAGAAGGCAGCGTCCGGGTAGACGATCATAATGGGACCTAAGGCACACAGACCGTGGCATCCGGTCTGGACAACGGATACCTCATTGGAGAGTCCGTTTTTTTCAAGCTCTGCTTTTAAAGTTTCGATGATCTGCTGGCTTCCGGAGGAAGTACATCCGGTTCCGCCGCAGACCAGTACGTGAGAACGATACATATGAGAACCTCCTATTGGTGATCTGCGTAGTCGAGGGTGTATTGGTCAATGATCTGTCCGCCTAAGAGATGGCGTTCCAGGACTTCTTTTGCCTTATCCGGTGTCATACGAATGTAGGTAACCGTAGGCTTTCCTGGTTCTTCGATCTGCACGACCGGTTCATATTTACACAGGCCGATGCAGCCGGACTGCAGGACGCAGAAGCGGTCAGTCAGGTTTTGTTCCTGGATCAGATCGGAAAATGTCATCAGAACCGGTTTTGCCCCGCTTGCAATTCCACAGGTATCCATGGCGACGATCACGCGGGTACGGGTGTGGTCCTCACGGCGGAGGTTTAATTGATTGTGATATGTTTCACGGACTGCCTGAAGTTCTTCAAGAGTTTTCATAGGGAAATACCTCCGTTCCTATTTGTATTTGGCAAGAATGCCAGGAATGTCATCGGGAACAAGACGGCCATAAACTTCATCGTTGACCATCATGACCGGCGCAAGGCCGCAGGCGCCGACACAGCGGCAGGAATCTAAAGAAAAGCGTCCATCCGGTGTACATTCGCCGTTGGTAATACCCAGAAGCTCTTCTAATTTGCTTAAAATCGCGCCAGAGCCTTTCACGTAGCAGGCGGTGCCAAGGCAGACAGAAATCTGATATTTGCCTTTTGGCTGCAGGGCAAACTGGGAATAAAAGGTGGAAACACCGTAGATTTTTTCCAGGGGAATTCCGGTTTCATCGGATATCATGGTCTGAACTTCAATAGGCAGGTAGCCGTAGATGTCCTGGGCATGCTGCATGATCGGCATCAGTGCGCCTTTGGTGTCCTTTAACTGGGCAATCACCTCTTTTAAAGCCTTTTCCTGTTCCGGTGTGCCATTGAAAGGAACGTGATCTTTTTTACAAGTCATGTGAATCCTCCTAATTGATAAAAAACAATGTGCAAGATAGTTAAAATTATAACACGTAATTGAGAAAAATGCTACAATATCACAAAGAAAATAAAAAGTTAAAATCTGATCACATGAAAATACACAAAATAAGAGGGGCAAAATTTTAAAATATGTAATTCTGACGAAAATATGACTCATTCTGAAGATTCCCTTAATTGGTTTGCTTTTTATAGGAAGAAACAGTATACTGATAGGGCGATGGGAGAAGGAATGAGCTGTGGCTGGTGGTGGGAATACAGACCATCAAAGACACAGGGAAGATCAATCGCGATTAAGAGGGAAAAGAGGATGATCTTATGAGAAAAATGAAGAGAGGGCAGTGGATCGCAGCCGTATTTGGACTGGCGCTTGCGGGAACACTGACATTTGGGGTAACATTTGATGCACAGGCGGCTGGAAGATCCCTGATCGCCGGGGAGTGGATCAATATGGAGGGCGGCCCGGGTGTTGCCCAGTGGAAAAATGAAGATGGAACCATTGTGGAACAGCCAGGAGTGATGCCGGGTGATGCACAGACCTCAAACTTAGAAAATGCAAATGATCCACAGAACTCACAGGGGCCGTCAGCAGATCCGTCCCAGACAGCAGCTCCAGGGACAACAGACAGTGCCCAGACAGGCAATGGACGCCAGATCGATCCGGATAAGCCAATGGTAGCCTTAACGTTCGATGATGGTCCTTATGCGCCGGTTGGAAACCGGATCATGGATTGTCTGGCACAGTATGGCGGCAAGGCAACCTTCTATGTGGTAGGGGAACGTTGTGCCAGCTATCAGACAGAGCTGCAGAGAATGGTGGCGGAAGGTCATGAGATTGGCAATCATACCAATAATCATAAGTATTTGAATAAATTAGATGCAGCACAGATCCGGGAACAGATCCAGAAGGGCAATCAGGCCATCACGGACGCTTCCGGCAAAGGAGCAGCCACGGTCCGTCTGCCAGGCGGATGCAAGAATGCCACAGTAATAGCCAATGTGGATGCACCGATCGTTTTGTGGAGCATCGATACCCTGGACTGGAAGACCAGAAATGCCCAGAAGAGCATTGA
>CAKRWX010000333.1 GCA_934418055.1 uncultured Lachnospiraceae bacterium | reverse complement strand
GCCTCTACGAACCAGTCTATACCGATGGAGGCGACCCTCTCTATGTGATGGACCAGATCAGCGACAAGAAAAACATGGAAGAAAACTGGGTGGAAGACATTTCCTTAAATGAAGCCATGAAACGCCTGCCGCCCAGGGAACGCCACATTATCGACCTAAGATTCTTTGAAGGGAAAACCCAGACAGAGGTGGCTGACGAAATCCATATCAGCCAGGCCCAGGTTTCCAGATTGGAAAAAAACGCCTTAAAAGCCATGCGGAATTATCTCAACTAACCCAATTCCGCTCTGTCCCGCACACTTATTTTTCATGCTCCAGCACATTGATCACATCATGCAGCGATGGCAGCATTTTCCATGCCATCTTCTGGAACTGCTCTCCTGGTGTTTTCACGTCCGGCACACAGATCACAGGAATTTTCGCACTGTGTGCCGCCTGGATTCCCGCCTCACTGTCCTCCAATACCAGGCAGTCCTCCGGTCTCTCTCCTGCTTTCTCACAGGCCTTTAAGAAAATATCCGGCGCTGGTTTTCCATGAGCCACCTCCAGGCCAAACACCATATCGTCAAAATAGGAAATCACCCCATCTTTCGTCAACGTGATCTCCGCCCGGTTTCTGGTACTGGAGGAAGCCAGGATCACTTTATAACCATGGGTTTTCAGAAATTTTAACAGTTCCTCTGCTCCAGATTTCAATGCAATTCCCTGCTCCACATAATCCCACTCCCGGTCTTTTACAAACTTTCTTCCCTCTTCATTGGTGATAGGAAGGTGATACCGCTCGATCATACGGTTCATATTGTCAACGCCGGTTCTTCCGCTGTAATCGGCCGCATATTCTGCAATGGAAAAATCATGACCATAATTCTTTAACAATTCTGCATCAATCCGGTAGCTGATGATCTCACTGTCAATCAAAAGTCCATCCAGGTCAAATATTACTGCTTTTACCATCCTTTTATCCTCTCATCTTCGTAATCTCTTACATTTCTATTTCGTAACGTCACTGTGAAAATGATCACGCCAATTTTCTGTCCTGGTCTGCAAAATCACGCCGGAACATCCACACTGCCGTCACAATGAATCCAAAACATACCACCCAGGTAACTGGCTCACAGATGCACACCATGCGGTATCCCAGCGCTCCATCCCAGATCTCCTCTTTCACCTGCAAAATCGTCAGGATCTGTTCCCGGAACACCAGAAAAATTCCAGTCATTCCAAAAGCAAAGGCCGCAGACAGCGTTACCGTCCAGCACACCGCCCGTTCCATCTCCTTTGGTTTTCCCATGCCAAAAGCCCGGCTGACAAACAGAGCAAAACCATTGTTTAATCCAAAGGCCATATTGGTAATCAGACTGTAAAATGCCGCCGTCGATCCAATCTGGGACAGGGCTGTTTCTCCCAGCACATGGCCTGCAATGGATGCTGGTATCGGATCTGATTTAACGGACACAGACTCCAGAATCTATTTTGAACAGTTTCATCTGGCGTTTGAAGCCTGTAAGTCCGAACATCCAGGTTATGAATTCCAGGTACGGGATGCCCTGTCTAAAATTCTGCTTTTCATCGGACAGCATAGCATGAAACAGACCGCTTCTCAAATTCCAACAATTCATGAAGAGCGGTTAAAGCAGATGCTGGCTTTTCTGGACAGCCACTTAAGTTCCAATCTGACCATCAAACAAATTGCCGCCTCCGCCAACATCAGTCCCAGAGAATGCCAGCGGCTATTCTCCCGTTTTCTCCATTATCATCCTATGGAGATCCTTCAGCGGAAGCGTATCTTCGCCGCTGCCCAGCTTTTAACCACCACCAACGCTCCCATCACCGAAATCGCCCTAAACTGCGGATTTTCAAGCCCCAGTTACTTTTCTAAGCAATTTCGTGCGATTGCTGGGTCTTCACCTACGGAATATCGGATGGAACAATGACGGGAACAGTGACACCGGCTTTTAGCACAGTTCTTGTTTGAATTTTTCACAAGACTTCAGGAATTCTTCTTCTGTCATTCCTGCAAGTTCTGCTGCATCAGGAACTGTTAATTTTCCCACATATACAACTTTTGCTAAAGCGATCAACTTTCCTTCGCTTCTCCCCTCTCGTCTACCTTCCCTTTCTCCCTCACTTCTGCCTTCTCGTCTTCCAGTTTCCCTGCTTTCATTTAGCATAATCTCAATCGCTTTACACATATCTACACGCTCCTCTTGCTTAGATAAATTTAACGGTACATTTGTTACCGTCTTGATCACCATCGCTGCCTCTCTCTCCAAATTCATCCGCGGATTACCCTCTACATAAGACGCTAACTTATCTGGATCTTCGGAATACTTAATAAAACTCAAAACCTCTCGAAGGCTGCTGGTGAATTTCTCTAATTCTTTCTCACTCATTGCTGACGGATCAATCAAATGAATCCGATAATTCTGAACCAAATTTAACAATTTTTCATCATGTACATCCATCATTTCATGTAAAGACATCGGGCCATCCCATGGTTCAGCTCCAAAATGGATCACCAATGTAATAACTGGTATAATTTTATCTGTCTTCTTAAATCCAGATAAGTATTCTTCTGCTGTAGAAAGTTCTTTTTTCTTTCGGTGTCTGGCTGCTATATTTCCCCAGGCCTACATCTGTATCAAGCTGTTAGAATTTCTTGGATATCCGTTTTGATCTTAGACTTTTTGAATTACTTGAAAAACTGAATGACTGACAGATAAATCTATTTGTGCTTAAGCTATATCTCTATCTTTTATAAACTTAACATGATTTTTTAATCTTGTCAACAATCAAAAAAGCCCCAACCAAGGGATCACTCCCTCAGTCAGGACTTTTTCTACGTTCTATCTTATTTTACAATACCCAGTAATTCCTCAGCGGTTTTCACTTCTTCCTCGGTCGGAGTCCGCACTCCCTCCAGTGGATATGCGATTCCTAATTTCTCCCACTTGAACTTGCCAAGGGTGTGATAAGGAAGAACTTCTACACGCTTTACGGTCTTTAAGCTGTCGATAAATTCTCTGGTACGTTTCAGACCTTCCGGATCATCTGTCAGAC
>CAKRWX010000332.1 GCA_934418055.1 uncultured Lachnospiraceae bacterium | reverse complement strand
CATCTTCTCTTATTCCCTGACTCAAATTACACATCACACTCACATCCTTTCTGAAATTCTCCTCCATTGGAATATCATATTCATTTTCAAGTATTGTAATTCTCTCTTCCTGTGGTATCTCTGGCAAAAATAGTGTACAAAGCAATCTATGTAACTCATACTCTGGATCCAGTTCTGGAAGTTCTTTCGCCAATCCGATCATAACAATATTAATCAGATCCAGATTCCCTCTCCAGTGATAATTTCCGATCATATCATCCTGTGTCAGATGAATATGACACATACTGTTCTCCTTCTTATTCATACAGATCCAAATGCTATACACACTTTTGATATCATCGTAATTCGTATTTTCAAAATCCCGTTCTTTCTGCGAAGAAATCATCCGGCTGACATAATAAATACTTCGGTTCAAAATCCGATATTGATATGGTTCATCCTTCTGGGCTTCTACATTCACAATAATCTGTGAAAGGCCATCTTTCATCCGAACATAAAAGATAATATCAAACCGGATCATGCCCTCCTTCTTTTCTGCATCCTCCGTATTCATTCCAACAATCCTGGAACCGTGGATTTTCATTTCTCGATTCGTAAGTCCTCCGTCCACCGGAACCACACTGACGTATGGCTCTCCTTCGATTAAAGGAATGATCTCTTTCGGATTCATCCCCCTAAACTCTTTTACTGTTTTCACCAGCAGATACGCCAACACATACTTCTGTGCCAGCAGACGCTTTGCACTTGCATCATACTGTGCTTCCTGGTCAGTAATCTGCAGCGCTTCTCTTTGTTCACCGGTCATTTTTCCCCTTTCCCGTATGAACTCTCCAAGTATAATCGCCTGTGCTTTTATTATAATGGATTTTCTTTTACAGCACAATCGCAAATTTTTCTCATTCTCCCCTTGACATTTTTCCAAAAATGAGGTACATTTGTTTTAACGATTTAGTTTAACGTTTTACTTATCTTAGTCAAACGAAATACTTCCCAATTTTGTTCTGACACCGATAACACCGAAACACAATCAATCTAAGAAAAGGATGTGATCACTTGTTCTGGAATCGAAAACCAACCCCTGCAGCTGTTCTTCCAACCGGGATCGGTGCGGCTGATTTTGCCGGAGCTGGTACTCCATTAAAGTTTAACAGTGTGGAATTCCGTGATGGACAGCAATCTCTCTTTGCCACACGCATGACTACAGAAGATATGGTTCCACTTCTGACCCGCATGGATCAGGTGGGATATGACAGTATGGAGATGTGGGGCGGCGCTACCTTTGATGTGGCAGTCCGCTTTCTAAAAGAAGACCCATGGGACAGAGTCCGGGAATTCAAAAAATATGTCAAGAAAACTCCATTGAAGATGGTCCTCAGAGGCCAGAACCTGGTAGGCTACAAGGCTTATCCAGATGATATCGTAGAAAAATTTGTCCTGAAAGCTGCTGAGGCAGGCATCGATGTGTTCCTGATCTTCGATGCCCTTCAGGATTTAAGAAACTGTGAAGCTGCTTTCAACGCAGTGAAAAAAGCAGGCAAAAAGATCGAGGGTTCCGTTCAGTATAACGTAAGCCCATTCCACACCACAGAAGTATTTGTCCAGAATGCCTTAGACCAGGAGAAAATGGGCGCTTCCCTGATGCATGTGGAAGATATGGCTGGACTGATGACTCCACAGGCTGCTTACGAACTGATCTCCGCATTAAAGAAAGCATTGAAGATCCCTGTACATCTCCACTGCCACTGCACCGGCGGCATGGCGGAAATGACTTACTGGGAGGCGATCCGCGCAGGCGTAGACGGACTGGATGTCTGTGTTTCTTCTATGTCCATGGGCCCGGCTCATCCTCCAATTGAAAGCTTTTTAGCTGCATTAAAAGGAACCAGCCGCGATCCAAAGATCGATCTGGAGCAGTTTAAATCCATCAATGACGATTTTATGAAGCTGCGTAAAAAATACGCTGATTTTGAGACCAAACTGGTCGGCGTCGATGTGGGATGTCTCCAGCATCAGGTTCCAGGTGGTATGCTCTCCAATCTGGAAAGCCAGTTAACCGCTATGAAGTTATACGACCGTCTCCCAGAGGTTCTGGAAGAAGTCAGCCGTGTCCGCGCAGACATGGGATATCCGCCGCTTGCAACCCCATCCAGCCAGATGTGCGGTGCCCAGGCGACAACCAATGTTCTGACTGGCAAACGTTACGCTATGGTAAGCAAGGAATTAAAAGAATACTGCCGTGGTATGTACGGTATGCCGCCGGGACCGATTTCCCCAGAACTGTTAGAAAAAGCCCTTGGCGATGAGAAACCAGCCTTCCCACGTCCAGGTGATATGTTACAGCCTGGTTTTGAAGCTGCTAAGGCAGAAGCCGGAAACCTGGCAAGGACTGAGGAAGATGTCCTCACTTACGCATTGTTCCCGAATTACGCACCGGACTTCCTGCGTGCCAAGTACGGGTTATAATGATATATTTCCCTCATTAACCTACGAAAGGAGGTGTCTATCTTGAGACAGACCGATGAACAGAAACTGGAGCGCTCCATCGCGATCCTGGAGGAATTAAAAGACGCCAGAGGCGGTAAACTGTTAGATTCCCACCGTGTCATGGGCAATGACCCGAACCTGATCAATATGTTCCTGCAGCAGTATGTCAACTGCAACAAAAAAGATATTTCTATCCCCAAGAAGTATCGTGAACTGATCGTTATGGCCATTGGCATGGCCACCGGCACAGAAACTACTATGAAGGTTCATGCAAAGATCGCCCTGGAAAATGGCGCGACCATCGATGAGATCTTCGAGGTGATCCGCATTCTCTTCTTTACCTGCGGCGTCACCAAGTTATTACCTGCCCTGGAGACCCTGGGCGAATATTTCGAACCGGTTGACCTGCCGGAGAGATAAATGAATCAAACTAGCTTAATCCCAATATAAGACCATTATGATCAACCCCAAAACCCTAAATAATAAATGTGAATAAATCAAACAAGATACCGTCCGTATCGCTCTGCCATGGCGATATGGGCGGTATCTTGTTTGATCACATAGAAATGGCGGGGAATCAACGC
>CAKRWX010000331.1 GCA_934418055.1 uncultured Lachnospiraceae bacterium | reverse complement strand
GCAGAACACCACTCATGACAGCAGCCATGAATATAGATAATTTTCTCATAATTTTTCTCCTCGCCTTTCATTTATTTCTTGTGCTATCTCTCGATATCCATTTATTATAAGCGATATATTCCTACTGTGTCAATATGAAATAAATAATGCCCCTGATCTGATCATATCAGGAGCATCATCATGTCTTTTGTGAGGTTCTTTGGTTTTCGATTCAGCAACTATTTCTCATCCTTTGGCAGCACAACATTCAGCACAATCGCCACGATCGCTGCCGGAACAATACCGGAACCGCCGAATACCAGCTGCACAAGCTGAGGCATATTGGTTAAAATCGCGGTATTGGCACCCATACCATAGCCAACGCCAAGGGCTACGGATACGATGCTCAGTCGTCTTGGAGTCAGAGGCTCGCTGGTGATCAGCTGGATACCGCTGACGATAATGGAGGAGAACATCATCACTGCTGCCCCGCCTAAAACCGCCTGAGGCATGATGGAAACCAGCGCGCCCAGTTTCGGGATCAGACCACATAAGATCAGGAAGACAGCGCCGCTTGCCAGAGCGGTACGGTTCACCACTTTTGTCATAGTAACCAGTCCTACGTTCTGGCTGAAAGAAGTGTTTGGAAGAACACCGAACACAGCTGCCAGGGCAGAACCTGCGCCATCACACATGACACCACCGGAAAGCTCCGTGTCGGTAGCCTCTCTTCCCATACCGCCTTCGATCACACCAGAGATATCACCGATGGTCTCCACTGCGGTTACTACGAACATGATCAGTACCGGAACGATCGCTCTCATATCAAATACCGGTTTTACCGGAAGAAATGCCGGAATTGCAAACCAACTGGACTGGGCAACTTTATTCCAGTTCAATACCCATGATTTGGTGTACTCAACACCCTCTGCATTTACTGCGGTATGTGGAAGAACCATTGCCATAATGGCTGCTACAATATATCCCACGATAATTCCCACTAAAATAGAAGAAGAACTGAAAATTCCTTTTCCCCAATGCTTCATCACCAGGATCACGATCAGTACCAACGTTGCCAGCGCCATATTTTCCATGGAACCGAAATCATTGGCAGTATTGCCGCCTCCAAAGGAATTGATTCCTACGGAAATCAAGGACAGACCGATGGAAAGAACAACCGTACCGGTAACCACGGATGGGAAGAATTTTCTTAAAGGCTTTAAAAATGCGCCAAGAACAGTCTCCATCAGGCCGCCTAAAATTGACGCACCCATAATCGCACCATAAGCCAGCACGCCGCCGCCCATTAATTTCGCAACACTGTTAAATACTCCGATAAATCCAGAGCTGGTACCCATGATGATCGGCACCTTGCCGCCCACCGGACCAATAGCAAATAACTGGATCAAAGTTACGACACCTGCAATGATCATAGCGTTCTGTAACAGAGCCACCTGAATATCTGCATACTCACTGGCGCTTCCGATTCCACACACACCGGTAATGATCAGAAGCGGAGTCAGATTACCTACAAACATGGCAAGTACATGCTGCAGTCCCAGTGGGATTGCCTGTTTTAATGGCAGCTTTCCCTCAAATTCATAAGCTTCCCTTGCTAACTCACCTGACTTTTTCATTCGTTCTTCCCTTTCTTATTTGGATTTTTGCGCTCTCTCAGGCGCATCTTAAAACAAATAAATCCCATTGTTAATTATAAGGAAAAATAATTTTGTATACAATACTTTTCTATGTCAGAAGTTATAATAATATTTTATTTTTATCAATAAGATACACTTATTAAAAGCGATGGATTTTGCACCACCGCTTTTGATGAAACATTTTATTTGCTTATGGCCGATAGATATGGGCATGCCGATCAAGGATTATGCCTCATCAATGGCTTTTCCGATGTCATGCCGCATATATTTATTATCAAAAGTAATAAATTCTGTTGCTTTATAAGCGTTAGCTCTGGCCTCTTTCAAGGTCTTTCCAGTAGCTGTCACGCCTAACACACGGCCTCCGTTGGTGACGATCTGTCCTTCGGCGTCAAATTTGCTTCCTGCATGGAACACATAATAGCCGTCCGCACCCTTGAAATGCTCCAGACCATGGATCGGATATCCCTTCTCATAATGCTCCGGATAACCGTCGGAAGCCAGGACTACGCAGACTGCCGCATTATCCTCAAACTGCAGATCCACCTGGTCTAAGGTGCCGTCGATGCAGGCTTCAAACAGATCTACAATATCGTTTTTCATACGAGGAAGCACTACCTGTGTCTCCGGATCACCGAATCTGGCGTTATATTCCAGAACCTTTGGGCCATCTGCGGTCAGCATCAGACCAAAGAAAATGATTCCCTTGAACTCTCTGCCCTCTGCTCTCATAGCATCCACAGTCTTCTGGTAGATATGCTCCTTACAGAACGCATCCACTTCTGCCGTGTAGAATGGACTTGGAGAGAAAGTTCCCATACCGCCGGTGTTTAAGCCCTGATCGCCGTCCTTGGCACGCTTGTGGTCCTGGGCGGAGGTCATGATCTTGATGGTCTTTCCATCTACGAAGGAAAGGACAGATACCTCGCGGCCGGTCATAAACTCCTCAATAACAATCTCATCACCAGCAGAGCCAAACTGTTTATCTAACATCAGGGTTTTGACCCCTTCTTTGGCTTCCTCTAAATCTTTACAGATCAGAACACCTTTTCCTAAAGCCAGACCGTCTGCTTTTAAGACGATCGGCATCTTAGACGTCTCCAAATAAGCCAGGGCTGCCTCCGGGCTGGTGAATGTCTCATAAGCTGCGGTTGGAATGCCGTATTTCTTCATCAGATCCTTGGAAAATGCCTTGGACGCCTCTAAGATCGCTGCGTTTTTGCGTGGGCCAAAGACACGTAAGCCTGCTGCCTCGAAGGCATCTACAGCGCCTGCTGCCAGCGGATCGTCAGGTCCGATAATAGTCAGATCGATCTGGTTCTCCCTGGCAAACGCTGTTAATTTATCAAATTCCATGACACCAATATTGACGCACTCTGCCACCTCCGCGATTCCCGCGTTGCCTGGAGCGCAGTATAATTTCTCTACTTTCGGGC
>CAKRWX010000330.1 GCA_934418055.1 uncultured Lachnospiraceae bacterium | reverse complement strand
GGACTGCTTTTATGCATAAAAATTAATATTATGCATAAATACATGGGGGTACTGCAAAGCTGCATGGGGAAGTACCACCAGTCGTAGCGGCCCTGATTGACGATCTGGTATAAAAATAGCTGTTTATACAGTTCTCCAAGAGCCAGGACCAGACCGCAGATGTATAAAGGCATGTATGGCATTTTATGACATTTCCTGGATAAAATATGCACGAGAAAACCAACAAGAATTACGCCGATACCACAAAAACCCAAGTGAAATGGGGAATAAGGGCGGGGCGGAACCATGATCCAGGCTGTTTTTTGTAAAAAGGTATGCATAAAAATTCCTCCAAAATAAGTATTTATGCATTTGTTTTTTGGTGATTTCGCTGAATATCCCTATTATAGCACAAAAAACGGAAAAAATTAAAAAGTTGTACTTGATTAATTTGAAAAAAGTCTTATAATAGGGTCTATCACTTATTTATAGTTATGCATCAAAGGTGCATATATATGAGAAAGCTTGAGGAGGATGACATTATGAAAAAACAGGCAATCGCATTAGCAATGGCAGCACTGATGGCTGCATCTATGACAGCATGCAGCGGCGGATCCAAGACTGAGACAACTGCAGCAGCAACTGAGGCAGCTACAACCGCAGCAGAGGCAGCAGCAACCGAGACAACAGAAGCAGCAAGCAGCGAAGCTGAGACTGAGGCTGCAGGCGGCACACTGGTTATGGTAACCAACGCAGAGTTCCCTCCATATGTATATCATGATGGTGGTGAGATCGTAGGTATCGACGTAGAGATCTGTGATGCTATCGCAGCAAAATTAGGCAAGACCATGGAGATCGAGGATGTTGCATTTGATTCCCTGATCCCAGAGGTTGTTTCCGGTAAAGCAGATATCGGTGCAGGCGGAATCACTGTAACAGAGGATCGTAAGAAAAACGTTGATTTCTCTGATGTTTACACAACCGCTTCCCAGGTGATCATTGTAAAAGATGGCAGCGACATCGCCGGACCAGATGATTTAAAGGGAAAAGCCATTGGTGTTCAGTTAGGTACGACTGGAGATCTGTATGCATCTGATTATGAGAAGGATGGTTCTACGGTAGAGCGTTACGGCAAAGGCTTCGAGGCAGTTCAGGCACTTCTTCAGGGTAAAATTGATGCGGTTGTCATCGACGAAGAGCCTGCAAAGGTATTCGTAACTGAGAACGAAGGCATCAGCATCTTAGATGAGCCGCTGACTGTTGAGGATTACGCATATGTAGTCAAGAAAGGCAACACCGAGTTAGTAGACCAGGTAAACAAAGCACTGAACGAGTTAAAAGAGTCTGGTGAGTTACAGAGCATCATTGACAAATATATCAGCGCAGAGTAAAATATTGGGAAATGTGAAGTAAGGGGAATCAGATACGATGATGGATAATTTTACAGCATCCTTTTATCAGAACTTTATAGAGGATGACCGATGGAAGTATATTACAGATGGTCTTTTTAATACTTTAAGAATCACCTTTTTTGCAGTATTGATCGGTATTTTTCTCGGATTTTTGATCGCAGTGGTTCGTTCCACCTACGATAAGACCCATAAGCTGGGGGTCTTAAATGCCCTTTGCAAGGTTTATCTGACCGTGATTCGTGGAACACCAGTTCTGGTCCAGCTGCTGATTATTTACTTCGTCGTATTTGGTTCCGTAAAGATCGACAAGACCCTGGTAGCGGTCATTGCATTCGGTATTAACTCCGGTGCGTATGTAGCTGAGATCTTCCGAAGCGGTATCATGTCGATTGACAATGGTCAGTTTGAGGCAGGACGAAGCTTAGGTTTCAATTATCCACAGACGATGTTTTACATCGTGATGCCGCAGGCATTCAAAAATGTCTTACCGGCTCTGGGCAATGAGTTTATCGGATTGTTAAAAGAGACATCCGTAGCTGGTTATATTGCGATCCAGGATCTGACCAAGGGTGCAGATATTATCCGAAGCCGTACCTACAGCGCATTTATGCCATTGATCGCGGCAGCGCTGATCTATCTGGTACTGGTTATGGTATTTACGTTCTTTGTACAGAAACTGGAGAGGAGGTTAAGAAACAGTGACCACTAACGAGAGACGGCCATTGATCCAGGTACAGCACCTGGGTAAAGCATTTGGCGATTTAAAAGTATTAAAGGATATTAATGTAGACATTTATAAAGGTGATGTGGTCTGTGTCATTGGCCCGTCCGGTTCCGGTAAAAGTACCTTTTTACGGTGCTTAAACCGCTTAGAGGAGCCGACATCAGGTAAGATCCTCTTCGAGGGTGTTGATATCACCGATCCAAAAACTGACATCGATAAGCATCGTCAGAAGATGGGCATGGTATTCCAGCAGTTCAATCTGTTCCCACACATGACCATCATGAAGAATCTGACGATCGCTCCTATGAAACTCCAGGGTGTTTCCCAGAAGGATGCAGAAGCAGAGGCTATGCGCTTATTAGAGCGCGTCGGACTGGCAGACCGTGCGAACGCATATCCGAACCAGTTATCCGGCGGTCAGAAACAGCGTATCGCCATTGTCCGCGCCCTGTGCATGAAGCCGGACGTGATGCTCTTCGATGAGCCGACCTCCGCTCTGGACCCGGAGATGGTAGGCGAGGTATTAAACGTTATGCGAGATCTGGCCGACCAGAAGATGACCATGGTAGTCGTAACCCATGAGATGGGCTTCGCAAGAGAAGTATCTACCAGAGTCATGTTCATGGACGAGGGCTATTTCGTAGAAGAAAATGCCCCGGCAGAATTCTTCGCAAATCCAAAGAACGAACGTCTCAAAAATTTCTTAGGAAAAGTATTATAAATATAAAATCATATGTATTTTTGGAGTGCTCAAAAACGCCCATCAGGCGTTTTCAGCACTCCATTCTTTTTTTCTAACGCAGCCAGTACACCTCCAATCTTAACAGTTTGTAAGAATCCGGTCAGATTCTGTTCAGACTGGTCGAGTATCATTAAGATATCAAAAAACAAAAGCTTAAGGGAAAAGGGGGTACATTATGGTCGCAGTCGTTGGATTTGCTATGATCATTTGTATTGTGGCACTGCTTTTGAA
>CAKRWX010000329.1 GCA_934418055.1 uncultured Lachnospiraceae bacterium | reverse complement strand
TATGACATTTCCTTCGGTGATTTTTCCAGGGAAGCCATGGAGCAGGCCCATAAAGAACAGGAAAACCTGTACCAACAGGTAAGTTCCATCGATCCGGCGCTTCTGTTAGATGACCAGAAGCTGACTTACCGGATTTTGATAAAATCCTTAGAATATGAGCAGGAAGCCCAGGGGCTGGAGTTATATTATGAACCGCTAGTTCCTTCTTCCGGTATCCAGTCACAGCTTCCAGTGCTTTTGACAGAGTATGCGTTCTATGATAAGGAGGACGTGGAACATTATCTGACGCTGCTTTCTGATATTGACCGGTATTTTGGACAGATCCTGGCTTTTGAAAAAGAGCGGTCTGCTGCTGGATTGTTTATGACCGATGAATGCGCCGACGAGATCATTTCCCAGGCACAGCCTTACCTGCTTTCAGCGGAGCATAACCTGATGGGAACGGAATTTAACACAAAGATCGACGCCATGGACGGATTAAGCGATGAGGAGAAGAAGGCATTTAAGGAGCAAAATCAGACTGTGGTGACGGAGCATTTTATTCCGGCTTATAAGACGCTGTTAGAAGGACTAGAAGCGTTAAAAGGCACAGGAACCAATGCAGAAGGCATCTGTCAGTTCCCGGACGGAAAGCTTTATTATCAGTATCTGGTGGATTCCTCCATCGGGCCAACTTATGAAACTATGGACGATCTTCAGAAAGCGATTGAAGATCAGATCGATGATTCTTTAAGCGCCATGTCCCAGATCATGAAACAGAATCCGGAGATTGGCGATGAGCTGGATCAGTTTCATTTCTCCGAATCCGATCCGGAGAAGATCCTGGAGCTGTTAAAAGGCGCAGTAAATGAGGATTTCCCGGCGATAGACAGCTATGAGTACGTGACCAAATATGTGCCGAAGGAACTGGAACAGTCCTTAAACCCGGCATTTTTCCTGGTTCCGCCCATTGATGATTACAAGAATTGTACCATTTATATCAATGGCGGAAGCAGCGCTGGGACGGATACATTGTTCACCACACTGGCCCATGAGGGGATTCCGGGACATCTGTATCAGAACGTGTATTTTCTGTCCCACTGCGACGATCCACTGCGAAAGGTGCTGTCTTTCTTAGGTTACAGCGAAGGCTGGGCCGTGTACAGCGAGTATTACGCTTATGCCATGGACTCCACCCTTTCCCCAGAAGTCAGCCAGATCATGGCCCATAATGCGGCTGCCATGCTGGGGCTTCATGCGCTGATCGATCTGAACGTCAACTACTACGGCTGGACTCTGGATCAGGTAACAGAATATTTAAAACAGTATTTTAATGTGGATCAGGGACAAGTGGCAGAGGCCCTTTATCAGGCGGTCCGCAGCAATCCTTCCAATTATGTTGCTTATTATGGCGGGTATTGTGAGATTATGAAGATGAAGAACGAGGCGGAAAATACCTTAAAAGGGCAGTTTCAGCCCATCCGGTTCCATCAGTTTTTGCTGGATGTTGGACCAGCACCATTTTCGGTGATTGAGGGGTATTTTAAGACTTGGTTGTTGACGTATTCGCTGGGAGGACAATAAATGTATGACGCAGAATCAATGCAAAACAGATTCTGCGTCATTTTTATTAAAAAATTCTAGTAAAATCTGGATTTGTCAATTTCATCAACGCCTCCAGCAAGAAATAATCCCCATAAATAATCGGCACATTAATATGACGGTCGTCTGGGAAGCTGACGGTTCCTTTCTGAAGAATTCCCTGATTTTCGTCAGAAAAATCTGCGTAATTTTCCAACAGGCTCTTTAACATCTGTTCTGCCCGATCCTGGTATCTAGCCTTCTTTTCTTCGTCCTTTTCCAGATTGCTCAGTTCCAGATAGCCGCTGGCCATGCATGCGGCGGCGGAAGAATCTCTGGCATAACGGGTTTCTTCTGGGGCGGAAAAATCCCAGTACGGTACCAGATCTTCTGGAAGATGTTCCCAGATCCAGTCACCGATGGCTTCTGCCACTTTCAGATACTCTAGGTCACCAGTCTCCCGATACGCAATGGAAAAACCGTACAGCGCCCATGACTGGCCTCTTGACCAGACAGAATCACCGGAATAACCCTGTCCACCCAGATTCTCGATCTTTTCCCCAGTATAGGGATCAAAGCTAACAATATGGGGAACCGTCGCGTCATCCCGCACAAATTTTGTCCGCACTGTCTCAATATGGGCTTTGGCGATCTGATAAAAGCGGGGATCCTGCAGTTCTTTTGATGCCCAGAATAAAAGCGGCAGATTCATCAGACAGTCAATGATCGCCCATCCGGTGGATTCCGGGTTCACTTCACTGGTCCAGGCCCGGATAAACTGACCTGCCAGGTTAAATCTTCCAGCCAGATGGCTCGCAGCCTTTAATCCCATCCGGTAAGAATCTTCATTGGGGAACAAACGGTTATGAAGGACTGCCGTTGGCAGATACATAAACCCTACATCATGATGGATATGGAAGAAATCATCCAGCACATCCCCTAATTTTTCCTCAATCTGAACTGCCAGTTCCTTGACGGACTCATCTCCTGTTTTTTCATAAACCATCCACAGAATTCCAGGCCAGAAACCTGCAGTCCAGAAGGACGGAACCTCACTGTTGTATTTGCCATTATATGCCACATGGGGAAATGACGCTCCAATCTGGTCTTTCTGCTTCCATACTTTTTTTATCATCTGTTCCATTGCTTTTTCAGCCCACATGTTCTTTCTCCTTTATCCAATTTACCATTTTTTGCCGCTATGCCGTTTTTGCTTCTTCATTAATGCGGTTTTCTGGTGATCTTTCTTTTTCTCCCGTTTCTCTTTCTCTTTTCTTGCTTGCGATGTCGTCCCACTTACTTTATAATAAATCTGTTAAGTTTTGGGGAGGTATTCAATATAATATGTATAAGTTGCACAAAAAATTAAAGTGGGGAAAGCAGTACATCCGGTATCTGGTTTCATACATGATGATTCTGCTGATTCCTTTAACAATCCTTACGTTTTTTTATTCTTCGCGCTTCATGAAGAAATTTTATCATGAAATTTTTGAAACGGTTGATCTGGAACTGGTTCAGGTCAGTACTCAGATGGA
>CAKRWX010000328.1 GCA_934418055.1 uncultured Lachnospiraceae bacterium | reverse complement strand
GGCTGCAAATTGGACAATGATCCTTATCAATATGGCTCAAATAACTGGAATAAAAGTTCTGGATGCTGGTGGTCACCGGAACCACGGTGGAATGGCCCAGGCCGCACAGGGCTGTCAGACGCATGGTCTCGGACAGATCCTGGATGGTGTCCAGATCCCGGATGGTGCCTTTTTCCTTGGCGATCTTGCTGATCAGCTGGTACAGTCTGGTTCCGCCCTCTCTGCATGGCGTACATTTGCCGCAGGACTCGTCCCGGAAGAAATCCAGGTTGTTCCGCACGATGTCGATGATGCAGTTGCGGTCGTCGATCACCAGAATGGTTCCGCAGCCCAGTCGTCCGCCGGAAGCGCTGACGGAATCAATATCCAGGGTCATGTCGATCTGGCTGGCGTTGATGATGGCTCCCGACGCACCGCCGGTCTGAACCGCCAGCAGTTCCCGGTCATCCTCGATGCCGCCGCACACCTCGTAGATCAGTTCCTTCAGACTGATTCCCATAGGGAACTCGTACACGCCTCTCTTTTTCACATTTCCACACACCGTAAATAATTTCGTTCCCGGACTGTTTTCCGTTCCGATGCTGCGATACCACTCCGCCCCATTGCGGAAGATCGGTGGGATATTGGCCAGAGTTTCTACATTGTTTAATACAGTTGGCTTTCCAAACAATCCTTTCGTTCCCGGAAATGGCGGACGGAATCGCGGCTCGCCTCGTTTTCCCTCGATGGACTCAAACAGGGCCGTCTCCTCTCCACAGACATATGCCCCTGCGCCGGAACGGAGCTTGATGGTAAAATCAAACCCGCTGCCGAAAATATTTTCTCCCAGGCAGTGTTCTTCCACCGAAGACTGGATCGCCGCCTCCAGGATCGGCATCAGATAGGTGTACTCTGCTCTTAAGTAAATGAATCCCGTGTGGGCGTTGACTGCCTTTCCCGCGATGGCCATGCCCTCTAACACCGCGCATGGATCGGTGCTGAGTAGAATCCGGTCCTTGTTGGTTCCCGGCTCGCCCTCATCTGCGTTGCATACAATATACTTGACTTCTCCAGGAGCGTCATAGGCAAACTGCAGTTTCCGGAAAGTAGGGAATCCGGCGCCGCCCCGGCCACGAAGCCCTGCTGCCTTCAGCTCTTCGATGATCTCCGCCCCTTCCATGGACACGGCTTTCCGAAGGGCCTCATAGCCGCCGGTCTTCCGGTACTCTGCCGCGCTCTTGGGGTCGATCTTTCCTTTATTTCTCAACAGAACGATCTTCTCTTCCATCATTCTTCCACCTCCTCACGGATGTACTGCTTCACAATAGCCCGCACGCTGTCCGGCGTCAGATTGCCATAGGTTTTATCATTGATCATAATGGCCGGTGACACCTCGCAGATGCCAAGGCACGGACAATACTCCAGGGTAAACCGGTTGTCTTCCGTAGTCTCACCCATTTTAATCTGCAAAAGATCCTCCAGCGCCAGCACGATCTCCTTGGCTCCTTTCACATGGCAGGGGGCGCTCTTGCACATGCGGATGATGTATTTGCCTCTTGGCTTTACGGAAAGCATGGCGTAAAAGGTAATAAAGCTGTACACGTCCGTCTGTGGAATCCCCATTTCCCTGGCGATCACCGATGCCACTGAGGCGGAAAATGCAGGAACAATTCTCTGCACCTGGATGATGACCTTCATCAGCATCTCCGGTCGCCCCTTGTAGCGGGAAGCGATCTCCGCCACCTGGACTAGCTTGGACGATGAAGTTTTGTAGCTGTATGACTCCTCTGACCTGCTCATAAATTCTCCTCCTGTCTCTTTTAACCCTCCACGCAGGTGTCCATCCACTCCTTATGTAAATAGTTTCGCTGCGCTTCTCTTGATTTCAGTATAAAAAAGAAGCACCTCACTGTCTAATACAGAAAGTGCTTCTCCTTATATAGGGAAAGTGCATTATTTGTTGCAATCTATTTTATCTATGCATTTCTTCTATTCTTTTAAAAATGTCCGCAGTCCAAGTAAGATCATCTGCTCCGCCTGCTCATACTCTCCTTTTCTCTGAACCGTAAATCCATGGTTGCTCTCATAGAACCGGCGGGCAAATACCGGTACACCCATTTTTAACAGACGTGTGGCAAACTGTTCGTCCTCATCACAGAATCCGTCGCTGTCACAGCTTATGACGATCGTCGGCGGCACTTTCGCAAGCTGCTCATCGGAGGCTTTTGCCGGACTGCAATATACCTGTCCCGCATCTTCCGGGTTCACGTACATTTTGTTATAGAAATCCGATTTCCACGCAGGAATCCTTGGGTTGCTGTTTCCATTGCGCTTCTCACCGCCAGGCGTTTCCAGATCCAGAGCCGCATAATCCAGGATCTGGAGAGCCGGTACGAAAGTTCCCTGGTCGATGGCCATGAGAATTGCCGCCGCAGTCAGATTGCCGCCTGCACTGTGGCCGCCCATGGCAATCTTTGTCCGGTCGATGCCTAATTCTTCTGCGTGTTCCGCAAAATACTGGAGAACATCATAGCAGGCATACACCTGGCCCGGATAACGCATGGCCGGAGACGGCACATAATCAATATCCGCAATCATACAACCAGAGCGGCTTCCAAAATTCCGGCAGAACACAATATCCTGGTCTCTTCTTCCTTTGATAAATCCACCGCCATGGACATTTAAGAAAAGTGGCTGTAATTCTGCCTCAGAACCTGTCCGGTATAAATGCACCAGTGTTTTTCCAACCCGCGTATCAATTTCCAGATTCCACTCTTTCTCCACCTGATACTGGTTCAACTGCTCCTCTGACAGACTTTTTCCTGCTCCGCCTTCCACGATCTGTCTGGCCAGTTCCTGCTCCTCCGGCGTCACCTTTAACTCTTTCCACATAATTTCGCTCATTAATAAACCCTCCATTTTCACTCATTATCGCAATCCTTCTTAATCTCCCATGTATGAACTCTGGCTTATTACCCATGTAAATTTTAAAGGAGGCAGAAGTTTTCCACCTCCGCCTCCTTTTTCATTTCCCTTCATTTTATAAGAAGAATGAGAAGAAAAACGATGCAATGATCAGCACGATTCCTCCGCCTACACGGCTGGATAACTGTGCATAACTGATC
>CAKRWX010000327.1 GCA_934418055.1 uncultured Lachnospiraceae bacterium | reverse complement strand
CCACAGCCACTGGCACCGCAGAGGTAACCGTCCTCATCTGGTTCTCCAGATGGAATCTCGACACCATTGTCCGATTGCTCTTTCTCATTTGCTCTGCTCTCCAGAGTTCCCAATTCATACGGGATCCGGCAGATATGGCCTAACTCATCGCAGTGCAGGGAATGACAGTAGGCACCGTTGAACTGGCACAATTCATTTAGCACAAAGGCTTCGTATTCCATATCCGTGGAATCGAATGATAATTGTCGGATCATGATTTCCATATCCGTAACCGGCACTTTCCGGTGAAAAATAATCCGTTTGGGATTCCATCTCTGCATCACTTCCAACATGGGACTGTTTTCCTCTCCCACTTCGCCGCTGACGTGGATCTCACAATCAATTCTATGTTCCCGCACATATAACATCAGCGCTGGATCCGCCATGATAAAGCTGCGAAAACCCAGGTTCATGCACCTCCGGATCAGATCTGTGATCTGGGCGTACTGCTTTGGAAGGTAATATAAGGAATTCAGGGTCAGATGAACTGGTTTTCCGTAGTGCTTCATCATCTTCGCTAAAATTTCCAACTCACTGAACGCGCCAATCTGCACGTGAGTAGTGAAAACCTCCCTCCTGTTTAAAGGAATCACCGTGCCATACGTCCGACTCCAATCATAAGGAACATAGCCTGCAAAAAATTCATCGGCACCTGCCTGGATAAAACGCTCATAATCATCGATGGAGCCTAAACCTGCTACGATTTTCATACGCCCCTTTGGCCTGTTTCCAACATTCCCATTCATATAGAATTCTACTGTCTCCTTATTCTCTTTCTGATTTTTTCTCTCGTTACAGAAAATGGACAACCAGACGGTCTACGCCCTGTTTCTGGTAGGTTTTCAGAATCTCTGGATTCGTCAAAACTTGCAAGTCTAACGCAAATAAAGAATTTCCTTTTCCGACCATTCTTAAGTGATCTGGATATAGGAATGCATATGTTTCACAGTAATGAGGACAATGTTCCACTCGGTTCTGTTTTCCCCGATTGCCGTTAGCACAGATTGCATACAGAGTACAATATTCAGAGGTGTTGGTCTGGTAGTATGGAAGATGAAGACTGCTGCCACCCCCGGCACCGCCATCTCCAAAGTCTTGCTTCCCTCCAATGTTTTGTTCGTAACCGCAGGATTCCCACTCGATCCGCTGAATGTTCCATTCGTTTCTGACATACTGGTGATAGAATTCTGCATTCAATGAATTTTCTTTTAACAAGTCTTTCTTTCCATATTTATAAGCCATTCTTGGATCTTTTCTTCGCCGGTTCAGCAATGTTCCCATACACAATACCAGATTTTTCAGTTCCAGTTCTGCTACTAAAGCCACCATTCCCAGGTCATTGACTACAATTTCCAGCTTCTTTCCAGCATTTTTACACCATGTATTTAATCTGTCCAAAAGGTCTTTTATCCATTTTACATTACTCTCTGGCATATAAGAAAAAACAACCGTAACAGTGATTTTATCCCGCTCTGCTTTTTCTAAAATCTGAAACAGCTGCTTATCGTTAGGAAACAGCAACGGACAGAACTGATTTCCAATATAAAGCCGATCCGGCAGTCTCTTTGCCAGTGTACATTCTCCCAGTCCGCCAACCTCCCAATACTTCCTGGTCAGCTCCACCAAGTCTTCTTTCAAATAACAATTATACCATCTCGGACTATCCAATTCCAAAGCAAGTTCCATCCCATCTGCGGCAGCCATCACTTCACGCCCATCAGCCAGCACATCCGCTGTCGCTGCCGCAAACCACTTCTCCTTCTGCTCCGCAAGGCTCTCCCCATACACTTCGTCCAGCTCCGTCGGATACCCGGTCAGCTGACCCGCCAGTTCTCCGTCATCGCAGGTGCATTTTAGCTGGATATACCGGTCATACCACAGCACCAGTTCCCGCACTTCTCTCCGGTAATCCTCCTGGTCCACCGCCACCGAGTACACCTGATACCATCGTTCTTCCCGTTCCAACGTGATCACCGGCGGTTTTCCTTCATTTCCGATCCGGACCGTCTCATACCGCCCCTGTGCCATATGATAAAAACTTACTTCGATCTCATGATTCCCATTTCCATCCGTTAAGGACCCAGCAGTCCGGAAAACGACCCCATTTTCCCCTAATTCCGTGATCTGGATCTCTCTCCCATCGATCCGACAAACCAATAGTCCAAACGGGACCGCCGTCACGCCGCCAATGATCTCCATAACTAAAAAACCTCCCGGCAGTATCTTCTTAAAAGAAGTATACCACCGGAAGGTATCATTTACAAATCGTAATTAGCAGCATCCGCACCCGCCGTGGCGATGTCCGTACTCATCCATGCAATCCTGCTCTGGATTCTTCATGCACAGATGAACCGCTGCTCTCTTGAAGGTCAGAGGCAGTGCCAGGATGTTCGGGTTCTGGCCAACGAATTTCTTCTTTGCGTCCTCTAATGCTTCCTCGAAGGTCTCTCTGGTCTTTAAGCCCATGCCTCTTGCGTAGCCTGGCTCCTCTGCGCCTACGATGTAGATGGCGCTGGTATTCATCTCTGCAATGTGGCCACAAGACATCATGGAAAAGCCATGGAATGGGTGGAATGCGTTGCAGAAACGGTATTTGCGGATATATTCCTCGTTGGTTGCGAAATACTCACCATAGCGGTTCATATCTGGCAGTGTGTTCATATGGTCATGCTGGAACATGGTGTACTGCTCTCTTAAGTATGGCCATAATTCATCATGGAAGTATCCATTGCAGGTGGATGCACAGATGATGACACAGTTATCGCTCATGACACGTTTGAATCTCAAAACCTGCGCACTTAATGCCTGCATCATCATGATCGGGTTGGTTCCCATACCATCGCCGTAGTGGAATTTCTGAGGCATACCAAATACTAAAACATCGTATTTCTTCTCTGCCCAATGTACATAGGTTCTCTTATCCGCGATCTTCCAGCTGATCGGCATCATCTCTTTTGCGTAGCCGGAGTAGATAGCGATCTGTCTGGAATAGGTATCCAGAACTGCATCACAGCAGAAGAATGGATGACCCATCTTCTCTTCCATATGCATACTGATCTCATCGAATTTGTTACGCATTAAGC
>CAKRWX010000326.1 GCA_934418055.1 uncultured Lachnospiraceae bacterium | reverse complement strand
ATTACCATTGCCAATGTAGTGGTCCAGAGCGGTTTCAGCACAGCTTTGGTGCAGAAGCAGAAAGCGGACGCAGTGGATTTTTCCTCCGTCTGCTATTTTGACCTGTTCGTGGCATTGGTGATGTATGGAATTTTATATGTGGCGGCACCGTACATCGCTTCTTTTTATCAGATCCCGGAGCTTTTAGGGATTGTGCGGGTGCTTTCTATTGTCCTGTTCCCAGGGGCGGTGATCTCCGTCCAGACAGCTTATGTGTCCAGGAATCTGGAGTTTAAGGGATTGTTTTTATCCACGCTGATCGCTTCTGTGGCTTCTGGTGCGATCAGCATCTGGATGGCGGCCAATGGATTTGGCGTCTGGGCTATGGTGGGACAGCAGGTGTCCTACTATTTTGTCCTGATGATTGCATTGTTTTTTGAGGTGTCCTGGAAACCGGGATTTATTTTTGCCTTTCAGCGGATTAAGGAAATGTTTTCTTTTGGGTGGAAGCTTCTGGTGGCGTCCCTCATTGACACCTTATTTAATAACTTATACGGTCTGATTATGGGCAAGATCTATAATGAAGAGCTGCTTGGAGCCTACAACCGTGGCGACCAGTTCCCAAAGCTGATCGTCAATAACCTTGGTGGGGCGATCCAGTCCGTACTGCTTCCAGCCTTTTCTGCCAGACAGGGAAGCGTCCATGATGTGCGTCATATGGTGCGGAGAGCCATCCGGTTAAGTTCATTTTTAGTGCTTCCGATGCTATTTGGACTGATGGCAGTGGCGGATACCCTGGTACTGGCACTTTTGGGAGAGCAGTGGCTGATCTGTGTGCCGTATCTGCGGATCATGTGCGTGGCCTATTCTTTCTGGCCTATCCATATCACCAACCTGCAGGCCATCAACGCCGTGGGAAGAAGCGATGTGTTCTTAAAATTGGAAGTGATCAAGAAAAGCATGGGACTGGCCGGACTGATCATCGGAGCCCGGTTTGGGCCATTAGTCATGATATCGATCAAGGCAGTGCTGGATTTCTTCAGTACCTTTGTCAATGCGTGGCCGAATAAAAAACTGCTGGGATACAGTATTTTCAGCCAGTGGATGGACATTATGCCGTCCCTGATCCTGTCGCTGGTGATGTCTGCGGTAGTTTATGGACTGCAGTTTGTGCTTCCAGGGGGGCCGATGGTGAAATTGCTGCTTCAGATCGTGGCTGGAATGGCAGTGTATGCGTTGCTTGCCGGATTGTTCCGGATCGAGAGCTTTACTTATCTTGTCCAGACCATCAAAGGACAGATGAAAAACAGGAGGAAGGCCTGATGGAACCCTTAGTCAGCATTTGCTGTATCACATACAATCACAGAGATTTTATCCGTGACGCCCTGGATGGATTTTTAAGCCAGCGGACGGATTTCCCATATGAGATCCTGATCAATGATGACGCCTCCACAGACGGAACGGCGGACATCATCCGGGAATACGAACAGAAGTATCCGGAGAAGATCCGGGCGCTGTTACAGACGGAGAACCAGTATTCCAAAGGGATCACTAATCCCAGCGGGGCATTTAATTTTCCAAGAGTACGTGGGCGTTATGTGGCCATGTGCGAGGGCGATGATTACTGGACAGACCCGGAGAAGCTGCAGAAGCAGGTGGACTATATGGAAACTCATCCGGACTGCAGCTTATGCTTTCACAGTGCCAGGATCATTACGGTGGACGGCTCATTATCGGATAAGAGGATGCGCCCGTATCCAGAAAGCCGGACCGTAAGTCCCGGTGAGATCGTGGATAAGCCACAGGGATATGCCATGGCTTCCATGATGTTCCGCAGTGAGATCATCCGGAAATTGCCGGAATATTATGTAAACTGCCCGGTGGGGGATACGCCATTGCAGCTGATGGCGGCGGCCACCGGATATGGCTATTACATGGATCAGGATATGAGCGTTTACCGGTTAGGCGCGGCAGTGTCCTGGACCAGTCAGGGAAAATTAGGAGATTATGAGGCGAAGCAGGAACGGTACTGCCGCCAGATGGAAGAGACATTTACGGAATTTGACCGGGTGACCGGAGGAAGATTCCATAAAGAAGCAGAACGTGCCGCCAGACGGATCTGGTATCTGACGAAGGTGAACACGAAGAAATATGATGTGGTGATGGATAAGCAGTACCGGGATTTTTTCAAGGAATTGACGCCGAGAACCCGGTTTTATATCCGGTTTGAGGTGTTTTTCCCAAGAGTTTATGAAATTCTGGCGAAAATCGCAAGGGCACGACAGAGCTAGAAGCAGCTGACAGCTTGGGCAGTTGTGCAGAAATGGGAAAGTGCTTAGAGTATCTGCAGGAGGAATAGAAACGTGGATATGCAATGCAGGCTGGTCACACCGACGCCGATCCAGTATCTGGGAACGGGGCCAGGGGGACAGCGGATTTATATAAAGAGGGATGATCTTCTGGGATTTTCCTTCGGCGGCAACAAATGCCGGATCGCAGAGGTGTTATTGCAGGATATGAGGGAAAAGGGCTGCGACTTTTTCGTGTCCTACGGAAGCCGCAAGTCCAATTTAAACCGGGTAGTGGGAACTCTGTGTAAGGCAGAAAAGATCCCGTGTCTGGTGATCACAGCCCTGGAGGACGGAGAAAAGGAAGATACCTTCAATTCCCGGATCTTAGAGAGGATGGAGATCCAGAGTGTGTTCTGCGACAAGTCCCATGTGAGAGAGACGGTGGAGCAGACACTTGCAGATCTGAGAGAAAAGGGATATGATCCTTATTATATCTATGGAGATTCCACCGGAAAGGGGAATGAAGCGGCAGTTCGGAAGGCTTATGCAGCTGCTTATGAAGAAATCTGGCAGTGGGAGAAGCAGAACAGGATCTATTTCCGGCAGATCTTTCACGCCAGTGGAACCGGCATGACCCAGGGCGGTCTGATCGCAGGCCAGAGAGCAATGCGTGAGATAGAATGCCATGCAGGCGGTGAAGCAATCACAGAGTCTGTGGCAGCTGGAATTTCCGGGCCGCAGGAGCAGATCATCGGGATCTCCATAGCGAGAAATGCAGCGCGCGGGGCGGCAGAAGTGGCAAGATTCGCAGGCATTCCGGCGGAACAGGTTTATTTTTTAGATGAATACCTCTGCGG
>CAKRWX010000325.1 GCA_934418055.1 uncultured Lachnospiraceae bacterium | reverse complement strand
ATCCTTCTGGAAATCCAAGCAAAGACGACAGCATGGATGATCCAAAAGATGATTCAAAAGATGATCCAAAAGATGATCTGGATGCTCCCAAAGATGACCAGAATGGTCCGAAGGATGACCAGAATGATCCAAAGGATGATCAGGATGATCCCGATAACAGTGATGCCGGTGGAAATGACCAGGAGGATCAGAAGCCGGATCAGGATGAAACTCCGGATGAAAATACGGACTCTGCAGATTCATCAGATAACTCAGGAAAGGATGATAACGGAAATTCTGGCAACAAAGATTCTTTAAGCGATAAGAACATTTCTCCCGATCCAGAGGAAAATGGAAAGAATAAAGAAATGTCACTTCTGACTGCAGATTATGAAGATGTTGAAATTGAGATCGATGGTATTACTTACACATTTGATCTTGATCCAGATGACCATACGGCCACATTAAAAAATATAAGTAACCCGGCTGAAGCTTCTGAAATAGAAATTCCAGAAAAGGTTAGTTATGATGAGGATGAGGCAGAAGATAATGAGTATACAGTTACAATATTAAGATGGGGACCTTTTGCAGGTTCAAGACAAAATGTCAGTGCATTGATGATTCCTGATACAGTTGAAAAATGTGATGTATACTTTTCACGCTTTCCTAATTTAACAGAAATCACCATTCCAGGTTCCGTCAAGAAATTTGGTGGTAGTTTTCAAAATATGAACAAGCTTGAAACTATCACCTTTGAAGAAGGTGTACAGGAAATTTCCGGTAACTCTATGGTCTCAAATTGTTCTTCTCTGGAGACCATTGATCTTCCGAAAAGTTTAAAATACATAACCGGACCAGCTGCATTTGCTTCAGCAGAGAAACTGAAAAATATTTCTCTTCCGGATGGTGTAGAGATTAAAAAGGCATCAGGATTATTTAGTGATGATATTTCTCTAACGTCCATAACACTTCCTGATTCAGTAACATCCATTCCGCAATCGGCATTTTCCGGATGTAGTGCGCTGGAAGAGGTGACAGCAAAAGGAGCGATTACGGAAATTGGCCAGCAGGCCTTTTATGAAGATACTGCTCTGGCAAAGATTCCGGATCTTTCTTCTGTTTCGTCTATGGGAAGTAGTGCATTTTATTACTGCACCAGTCTGAAAACGGAGGTGGATCTTTCCAGCCTGCAAAATGTTCCATATCAGGCATTTGCTTATAGCTCTATCCCATCTGTCATCTTATGTGATAGTCTGGAAACGATCGGAGCTTGGGCATTTTTATTTACGGAATTGCCTTCTGTCACATTGCCGGAAACATTAAAATCAATTGGAAGTTATGCTTTCTGGCGTGTATATCCCTTAAGTGGGACGATAAAGATCCCAGATAGTGTAACTTCAATTGCCGATCATGCGTTTGAGTATACATCCATTGAACACCTGATCCTGGGAAGCGGACTGGAGAGTATTAAAAGTGATGCTTTTTCTAACATTGATACGTTGGAGACAGTTACGATCCGGAACAGTTCAGATGCAGTTGATATTTCAAATGCTGGATTTTCAGAAAATGCAATTATAACATATACGGAAAAATCTATTGTTGATTCTGTTGGATCTGCAATTTCCGATGAAGCCGGGGCACCAACATTACAGGAAGCTGTGAATGAGGCAGCTGCATCTGGTGGAATTGTGGAAGTTAAAAAAGATATTAAGCTGGCCACTTGTGTTACTATTCCTGCAGGAAAGCCGATCGTAATTTCTTCCACAGATCCATATACAATACTTGGGGTTAAAGATAGTGTACAGCCAGAGTGTTTATTTGAAGTGGAAGATGGAGCAGACGTTACCTTTGATGGAAATCTGACTCTATATGGCAAGTATAATAAGAAATGTACAATTAAAAACCATGGAAAATTAACAGTCACCGGAGATACGACCATTTCCGGAACACAGATCACTACGGATCTTACTGGTGTGCTGGAAAACAGCGGAGCCAATGCAAAACTGATCCTTTCAGGTGGAAAGATAGAAAATAATAAGATTTTAAATAATGCTGCCGTAAGTGGAACGGTTCTGGTCAAAGAGGGAGCTTCCTTTGAAATGACAGGCGGCAGTATCCAGAATAATAATGCTCTGGATGCGGATTCTTTGCATTCTTCCAGTGGAGTAGTTATGTATGGGGAAAGCAGTGGAATCATGACTGGTGGAGCAATACAGAATAACACCGGACACAGAGGGGTAGCTGTCAATATTTATAGTGATGACAGGGATAAACGGGCAATATTTACATTGGCAGATGACGGACTGATCACCCAGAATACAGGAATCTCTGCAAACGGGAATGAAGCTGGCGGAGCTGTATTTGTTGAGGATAATGCGGAATTTCATATGACAGGCGGAACCGTATCCGCTAATAAAGCATCTAAGGGCGGAGGTATTTGTATTGTGGACTCTGCACTTCAGAGAGGCATAGCAGAATATGGAACAGAGTTCCTTATGGATGGAGGTGTTATTTCCGGAAACAGAGCAGGGATAGGCGGAGGAATTTACAGTTTTTCTAACGGCAGTTTTCTGTGCGGTGGAAAGATTATAAATAACATAGCAACAAATTCTGGAGGCGGACTGTATTCAGAGGGAAGAAGCATTGATGGTTACAGCACTGCCCATTTATATAATACCGTAGTCACTGAAAATACAGCTGAGCAGGGAGGCGGACTCTGGTTTTGTGCAACTGGTATGGCCGAACTTTATATCAAAGATGGTATTGGAATCTTTGACAATAAAGCAGTGAATGCAGATGGAAAAGCAGCAGGAGATGATCTTGTATTTAGCATTTATGGAGAACACAGTGTATATACAGCAACCTTAGCTGAACGTATGCTTGGCGGCGGGGCTGTGAAATGGTATCGGGATGGAACGGTATTTAATCCGATCCCAACCGGTTATACGCAGATCAGTCCTGGATCACAGAGATATGAAGAAGGAGCAGGCGCAGTGCCATTATCATCAGATGAACTGATAGATATTGATACGAATGTTTCCCTAAAAGCTATTGTGACTGCATCAGCAGAAGATCTGGCTGAAAAAGAAGCAGAATTGCTGATACAGGGCAATCATGCGAGATTTGGAGGCGGAATCGGTTCAAATGGCGGCATTGAAGTAGGG
>CAKRWX010000324.1 GCA_934418055.1 uncultured Lachnospiraceae bacterium | reverse complement strand
GCTGCCAGCCCGTCTTTCTTCGCTTTGGGAAAATTCACCAGTGCCAGCGCACTTAAGGCTCTGGTGAGCACATAGATACCGCCGATCAAAGAAAGGGCCTGTCCTGGAATCAGGGAGAAAAATCCTGCGTAAGCCAGAAGATAGATCCCGCATCCAATCACTGCGAAAGCGCCCACATGAGGATCCTTTAAGATCTCCAGCTTCTTCGCACGGTCTCCGTAGGATGATCTGGCGTCTGTCACATCCAGATAACCGTCCAGATGGATACCGCCTGTGATCAGAAGCGGTAGGATCGCTCCCATCACAGCCCACAGAAGACTTCCCTCTTCCAGAACGTGTACATTTTCTCCAATAAAAGCTGTCAGCCACAGGGCCGCGCCCATGATCACGCCGATCAGGGGGAAAAAGCACATGGCGTATTTCATTCGATTTTCAGTCCAGTCCACCTGAGGCATGGGGATACGGGAATACATGGAGCAGGCGATAACAAAGCTTCCGAAAAGATCCATTTCGTGATCTCCTTTATTTATTACGATTCAATATTTTCACAGTTTTTTCTTATACGGTGTTTCAGGTCTTAAAATTTTTGAGACTCGTTTTTTATTTCAACTGGAATTCCATAGACCACCTCAGTCACCCGATCTGCTTCTCTTGCCAGGTTCTGATTGACCTGCCCTAAAATCTGCATATAGCGGGTGGTTTCCGGGTCATAGGTGATTCCGTCAGAAAAAATCTCATTGGTTACCATAATAAGGTCTTTTACCTTTTTTTTCAAGTCCAGAATATCTTCCGTGATCATTTTCGCCAAGTCTTTATCCGCGTAAATCGGATCGTAAAAAACGTTGGCCGTCAGGTTAGAAAGGCATTCCAGGAGGACAGCGCTATCCTTGTGAATCCCGGAAAGATCTGCACATCTTCCATAAATTTCCAACGTTTCAAAGCCTTTCCCAGCACGCATGGCACGGTGCTTCTGGATCCGTCTGCGGCCCTCTTCATCCCATGGCTTCATGGTGGCGATGTAAAAGCGCTGACTGGCATCACTGGAGATAGCCAGCGACTCTGCGTATTCGGATTTTCCACTGGCGCTTCCGCCGGTTACGATACAGAACATTTATTTCTCCAAATTTTTCTTATAGTAATTCAGTATTTTTTTGTCTTCCTGCATATGTTTTCTTACGGTCAGCGCAGCAAGTGCGCAGACATACTGAGCAGTTACTTTAGTTCCTTATATTCTTCAATATGAATATCCTCAAAGGTACTCATCTTTTCATAAATCTCCAGCGCCATATCTAAAAGCGGCAAAAATGCCATGGCTCCGGTTCCTTCACCCAGGCACAGATGTCCGTCAATCACCGCTGTCAGTCCAAGCTTTTCCAGAATCATCTTGCCCGCAGGTTCTGCGGATACATGGGACGCTAGCAGATAATCGGAAACACCTGGACAAATGGCCTGCGCCGCTAATGCCGCAGCCGCCGTGATCACACCATCCAATACCACTGGAATGTGATACATGGCTCCACCAATACAGACTCCGGCCAGTCCAGCCAGATCCAGTCCGCCTACTGCGGACAATACCTCGATTCCATCTGTCGGATCCGGCGCATAACGATCTAACGCCTCCCGGATCACACGCTGTTTCTTTTTCAATCCCTCATCAGAAAGTCCGGCCCCCCGTCCGGTCATCCGTTCCGGCTCCAATCCTAAGATCGCGCAGGCAACGGCGCTGGAAGTGGTGGTATTGCCGATTCCCATTTCTCCAAGAGCGATCAGATGGTAATCCTGTTCTTTTAACTCTCTCACCAGATCAATTCCCACCTGCAGAGCCTGCTGCACCTCTTCCCTGGTCATGGCAGGTTCTTTGGCAAAATTCCGGGTACCGAAACGGACTTTTCTGCGAATCAACGGGTGTATCTCATGGCAATGTTCCAGAGGATCCGCCACGCCGATGTCCACCGGAAATACATCCACATTGGCCCGATCTGCCATAAGACAGACACAGGAATCTCCTTCGGTGAAATTCCTTGTCACCACCGCCGTCACTTCCTGTCCTGTCTGGGTCACGCCCTCTTCCACCACTCCGTTATCCGCGCACATGATCACTAACGCTCGTTTGGAAAGATCGATCTGACTGGTTCCCTGGATTCCAGCGATCCGCACCAGGGCGTCCTCCAAAAGTCCCAGACTGTGAAGGGGTTTAGCTACATGATCCCAACGGCTCTGAGCCTCCTTCATAGAAGTTTTAGACAGTTGGGAAATCTGCTCTAACTGTTGTTTTAATTGTAATTCAAATGATTTCATCGTTACTGTTTATCCTTTTATCTTTTTTGCCATTTTCTGCACATCTCCAACCACCGCTTGATAAATTCCGGAGCTGACGGATAATACAAATGAGGGAATCCGGCAATCTGGCCCTGTTCACTGTGAATACAGCTCCAGGAACGGTCAGATAGTGGCTTTTTTGCCGTCCAGCAGGTTCCGCAGTCCCCACTCTCCCAGTAATGGAACTCATGACCTTTGATCTTCCCCGTCAGACAGGTATCTGCCTTATCCGGCGTCAATGTAATATAACCAAACCGCCCCAGACGATTGGTTCTCCATGCCTTATCCGGGATCACATCTGCCAGTGGATAAAACATGCCATCACTGCCCTCTAATTCCCGATGCAGATATAAAAATCCGCCACATTCCGCTAAAAATGGCATCTTTGCCTCCCACGCCTGACGGATAGACGCAAGCATGGAAGTATTTTCGCTTAATGCTTTTGCATAGTTTTCCGGGTATCCGCCACCAAGGATCACGCCAGATATGGATTCTGGCAGCTCATGATCGTGGATCGGGCTAAATGGGATTAGTTCAGCACCAAGGGATTCCAGCAGTTCCATGTTTTCCTGATAATAAAAACAGAATGCCTCGTCACGGGCTACGGCGATGCGAAGCGGAGTTCTGCTTTCAGTAAATAAACCTGTTTTTTCTGGGTCTTCCTGAGTGCTGACATATTCACCTTCCGTGTTTTCTCGATTCTTCACATAACCGCGTGCCATTTCCAGTATCCCATCCAGATCCACCGATTTCTCCAACAGATCCGCGATCTCATCCAACTGCTTCTGAATCTGCGGCACTTCCTCCGGCATCACCAGCCCCAGATGG
>CAKRWX010000323.1 GCA_934418055.1 uncultured Lachnospiraceae bacterium | reverse complement strand
GGTACATTTAACAGAAGTACAATACCATTTCCAAAGTCCGCAAACATGAATGCCTTGGAGATATTTGCAAAGCTTCCGTAGATAACCGCTACAATGATCAGAGCCTGGAAACCACGTCCTACCAGACGGCTGTCAAACATTGCTACGGACTGTACCAGTACACCCTGAAGGTCAGAGATCAGGGAACTCAGACCGAACATAACCAGACAGATAACACAACCGATTCGTCCTACATCTCCGAGAACACTTCCGAGAGCAGATGCTGCCAGAGTCGCTCCGTCTGCTCCACTCTGCCATACGCCTGAGAACAGGATTGCAAAACCAGTCATAGAACTGATGATGATGGTATCGATAAAGGTCTCAACGATCGCCCACATACCCTGCTGAGCCGGATGATCAATGGCCTCTGCCTGTGCCTGTAAGGATGCAGATAAACCAAGACCTGCATCGTTTGAGAATACGCCTCTTGCAAGTCCATTTCTGACTGCTGTTGCAAACGCAGCTCCGGCAAAGCCGCCTACGGCTGCGGTACCGGTAAAGGCCCCATGTAAAATGGATGCTAAAACAGTTCCGAAACTGCCCACATTTGTCAGAACGATCACTAGGGTAGCAGTCAGATACAGAACACTCATTAACGGAACCAGCCAGTCAGAAATAGCAACCAGGCCTTTCATGCCGCCAAACAGTACGACTGCCATAAAGATAACCATAATAACACAGGAAACATAATTCGGCACATTCAGGGATGCCAGGTTGGAACTGATTGCAGAACCATGTACCAGACAGATCGTACACAGGCAGACCAGCATCATGATACCAAACGCAACTGCCAGCGGCATACAATGTAAGCCGTCTCTCATATACATGAACGGGCCACCGCGGTAGCTGCCATCCGGTTCACGCCGGCGATACTGAATGGACATCGTAACCTCGGAATACTTAATTGCCATTGCAAGAAAACCGCAGACCCACATCCAGAATAATGCACCCGGCCCGCCTGTTGCGATCGCAACGCCAACACCAACGATATTTCCGGTACCTACTGTTGCACCGAGTGCTGCGGTAAGTGCCTGTACCGGAGAAATACCTGCTGCTTTTTTCTGCTTCTGCAGTTCCTTATCAAATAAGGTACCGACTGTGTTCTTCACGATAAATCCAATTTTCGAAAACTGGATTCCCTGAATCTGAAGCGTTAATATAAAACCACCGGTTACTAATAAGATCAGAATCGGAATACCCCATAACCAATTCGTAAACGCGCTGAGTGTATCATAAATTGCCATCGTAAATCCCCCTTGATCCAATGTTTGCGCTTAGGCTGCTGTCTATTCGTTACGTTTTGTCATGTTCTTATTCTGTTAACTTTCTCAAAATATTTTCAAATCCCTTGCATGCCTTTTCAAGCTGCTCGATCTCAATGTACTCATCACGTACATGTGCAAGAGATTCCAGAGACGGACCATAACCAATGGTAGGAATACCTGCTTCACCACAGAAGTGGCTTCCGTTGGTGCAGAATGAGAAATGAGAAATTCTGGTATCAATTCCAGCTTCCTTCAGTCCCTCAACTGCCTTCTGAACGAAATCACTGTTTTCATCAATCAGCCATGCCGGGAAATATCTCTTGGCAGAAATCTTTTCTCCGGTCCAGCATACCTCCTCTGCCTCAGCCAGATAAGTTCTTGCCTTCAGACCCGGAACCTTCTCCTGGGCACGCTTGATCGCATCCTCAACCTGTCCTAAAACGACCTGCTCATCCTCACCAACTAAGGTGCGGCGGTCAAAGGTAGCGCGGCATAAAGACGGAACTACAGATGCTCCCGGATACGGATAAGACTTGATGTCCGTCAGTTCCAGAATACCTTTTCCAAGGATCGGATGCTCATTTGGAACAATCTTGCGGATCTCGTCGATCAGTGCAGTCATCATGTAAACAGCATTCACACCCTTTTCCGGATTCGAGGAATGGCAGCTGACACCTTCCGTTTCCACTACTACCTCCGCACGTCCACGCTGTCCGATTTTTACGGTAGAGGTGGTGGCCTCACCAATGATCACGTAATCCGGTTTTAAGATTTTGCTGATTTCTCTGCTGGAAACCCCCTCAAAGCACTCCTCATGCACTGTTCCGGATACGCATATATTGCCTGCAAAATCTTTTTCGGTGCCTTCTGCCAGACGTGCAGCTGCGCAGATCATTGCAACAACGCTTCCCTTCATATCGGAGGTTCCGCGTCCATAGATCTTTCCATCCACGATTTCCGCACCCCAGGGAGCATGAGTCCACTGATCCTCATCAATAACATCCACGTTGTCAATATGTCCATCCATTAAGATTGTCTTGCCTGGACGTTTTCCATGGATCACACCGTAAACACTTCCGTTACGGTCGATGTTGACTTCATCAAAGCCAAGCTCTTCCATCTTCCCTTTCAAGAATTCTGCTACACCCTTTTCCTGTCCTGACGGGCTTGGAATACGGATCACATCCTGACAGATTTTTACTAACTCCTCGTTACTGATCATACCTCTTACCTCCTGTTTGATGTTTTGGCAGTGTCGGAAACCTTCGTACTTTTGTTTCCTGACACACATTATTTTTACACGTTTTACGTGTAATATCCGATGTGCGATATGCGATATATTGCACTTCCATTTATACAACACTTTACGGTATTTGACAAGCCCCATTGTGCAACTTTGGTACTTATGTCGCATTTCAAATGTTTTCACTGTTAATTTTCAACAACATCCGTCTGACGCGCACAAAAAAAGAACTGGCTTCCAACATGTGAAAACCAGTCCTTTTTTCTTCATGCTCTGTTATTTATTTATCATTCCATAGCGTTATCATTGCATTTTTCTCACAATATCCAGAGAATATTCCATGGACAACAGCCAGTGCTCACGCATAACGGCTTTTGCCAGAGCCTTGTCCCGCACTGCAAAAGCCTGTAAAATTTGTTCATGATGATCTACGGAACGGATCGGATTTACATGCACATGAAAATAATGATATTTGACTCTTTGGATATGCAGCAGCAATATACGCGAAAAATCCTCGGCATATTCATTTCCGGAAGCTTTCACGATCATCTCGTGAAAGCAGGCATCTTCTTTAAGGAGCTGTTCTGACGTTCCCGCCCTGCAGGCC
>CAKRWX010000322.1 GCA_934418055.1 uncultured Lachnospiraceae bacterium | reverse complement strand
GAACTTGTCTGCGCGGCAGTTTCCGCTCTGGTACTGAACATGGCCAACAGCATTGAGCAGTTTACCGATGACCCGTTTGAGGCAGATCAGGACGAGGAAGCAGGAGGTTTTAACTTCCGATTCACCGACCATATCAGTCCTGAATCAAGACTTCTTATGAATTCTCTGGTATTCGGTTTACAGAATATCGAGGAAGAATATGGAGAGCCATATATAAAAATCCGATTCGAGGAGGTGTAAGTTATGTTTAAGATGAACCTTCAGTTATTCGCTCATAAAAAGGGAGTTGGTTCTACCAAGAACGGTAGAGATTCCGAGTCTAAGAGATTAGGCGCTAAGAGAGCAGATGGACAGTTCGTTCTGGCTGGTAACATTCTTTACAGACAGCGTGGTACTAAGATTCATCCAGGTCTGAACGTAGGCAAGGGTGGCGATGATACCTTATTCGCTACTGTAGACGGAGTTGTCAGATTCGAGAGAAAGGGCAGAGACAAAAAACAGGTTTCTGTATACCCAAAGACAATCAATGAGTAATTTGAATGGCTTCATACTGAGAATGTATGAAGCCATTTTTTCGAGAAAGGTTACGGTGTTTCATGTTTGCAGATCGTGCAAAAATTTTCATAAAATCCGGTAAGGGCGGAGACGGTCATGTAAGTTTTCGCCGTGAATTATATGTTCCATGCGGCGGCCCGGACGGCGGCGACGGCGGAAAAGGTGGAGATATCATCTTTGAAGTCGATGATGGTTTAAATACATTAACAGATTTCCGACAGATCCACAAATATGTGGCTAAAAATGGAGAACAAGGCGGCAAGAAGCGCTGTCATGGCGCCAATGCTGATAATTTAGTAATAAAGGTTCCAGAGGGAACCGTCATTAAAGATTTTGAGTCTGGCAAGGTGATCGCGGATATGTCCGGCGAGAACCGCAGAGAAGTGATCTTACGTGGTGGTAAGGGCGGCTTAGGCAATATGCATTTTGCGACCCCGACCATGCAGGCTCCAAAGTACGCACAGCCTGGACAGGACGGACAGGAATTATGGGTACAGTTAGAGTTAAAGGTTATCGCTGACGTTGGTCTGGTTGGTTTCCCAAATGTTGGTAAATCCACTTTACTTTCTAGAGTCAGCAACGCGAAACCAAAGATTGCCAACTATCATTTCACAACCCTGGATCCACATCTGGGCGTGGTGGATTTAGACGGCGGCGCTGGCTTCGTCATGGCAGATATCCCAGGACTGATCGAGGGGGCTTCCCAGGGTGTTGGTCTTGGACATGATTTCCTTCGTCATATTGAGAGAACCAAGGTTCTGATCCATGTGGTAGATGCGGCTTCTACAGAGGGCCGTGATCCGGTGGCTGACATCAAGGCCATTAACCAGGAGTTAGGCGCGTATAACCCAGAACTGTTAGCCAGACCACAGGTGATCGCAGCCAATAAGACAGATGCGATCTTCGTGGAAGAGGGCGCAGAGGACCCAGTAGAGCGGATCCGCAAGGCATTTGAGCCGGAAGGCATCAAGGTATTCCCAATTTCCGCAGTCAGCGGTAAGGGCGTGAAGGAACTGTTATACGAGGTTTATCACATCCTGCAGGGCTTAGACCAGGCTCCGGTTATTTTTGAGAAGGAATTTGATACCTCCACTCTGAACGCAGGAGCAAATCTGCCATACACCATCGAGATCAATGAGGATGGCGAGTATGTGGTAGAGGGACCGCGTATTGAGAAGATGTTAGGCTATACAAACTTAGAGTCTGAGAAGGGCTTTGTGTTCTTCCAGAAATTCATGAAAGAAACTGGTATCCTGGACGAGTTGGAAGAGAAGGGAATCCAGGAGGGCGATACCGTCCGTATGTACGGTTTTGTCTTTGATTATTATAAATAGACAGCAGAAGAGGGCTTTTATGGATAAAGCCAGAAGGAGTAATATATGACAACAAAGCAAAGAGCCTATTTAAAGGGCCTTGCAATGAATCTGGATCCGATTTTCCAGATCGGTAAGTCCAGCGTGACACCAGAGCTGACTGCTGCAGTGGCAGAGGCACTGGAGGCAAGAGAGCTGATCAAGTTAAGCATTTTGAAGAACTGTCTGGATGACGGACGCGAGATCGCAGCAGTATTAGCAGAGCGTACCCATTCTGAGGTGGTTCAGGTGATCGGTAAGAAGATCGTTCTGTACAAGCAGGCAAAAGACGAGAAGAAGAGAAAGATCGAATTACCAAAATAGAGCATTCTTGAATTGTTTTAAAGGGGAATCAAGGTTATGGGAAGAATCGGAATCATGGGCGGAACATTTGACCCGATCCATAAGGGACACCTCCTTCTGGGCAGACAGGCCCTGAAGGAGTATCACTTAGATCAGGTCTGGTATATGCCTTCCGGACAACCGCCGCATAAGAAAGACCATGGCATCACGGCCGCTAAAGACCGGCTTGCTATGGTGGAACTGGCGATCCGGCATGATCCCGATTTTCTTTTATCCGATTTTGAGACTTCCAGAGAGGGAAATACCTACACGGCACAGACCCTGAGACTTTTAAAAGAGGCATATCCGCAGCACGAGTTTTTCTTTATCATCGGTGCGGATTCCCTTTATGAGATCGAATATTGGTATCACCCGGAGAAGATCATCGGTGTGGTTACAATCCTGGTGGCGGATCGGGAGTATTCCAGGGAACACCGGGGAATCGACGAGCAGATCCTGTATTTGAGGGAAAAGTATCAGGGAGAGATTTTAAAGCTCCATTGCCGTGAGGTGGATGTGGCGTCTAAGGAGATCCGCCAGCTTGTGCGGGACGGACACTCAGCGGAGCAGTATCTGCCGGAAGAGGTGGAACAGTACATCATTTCCCATCATTTATACCAGGAGGCTTAAGACATGAATTCAAAAATTCCGGAATTCAGGGAAAAACTTCAGAAAAAATTAAATCCAGGGCGGTATGAGCACAGCCTCAGTGTGGCGTTCACCTGTATCTGTCTGGCCATGCGTTACGGTTATCCCATCGACCAGGCGGAGGTGGCAGGAATGCTTCACGACTGCGCCAAAGGCTATGATAACGATACCATCATCCGCCATTGTGAGAAAAAGGGCATCGAGATCACAGAAGATGAGCGGAAAGCCCCGGCAGTGCTTCATGCCAAGTACGGCGCATGGC
>CAKRWX010000321.1 GCA_934418055.1 uncultured Lachnospiraceae bacterium | reverse complement strand
GAACACAGGCTGCTCTGGATCTGTATTCCGAGACTAACGGGATAAAGCTTGACGGACAGTTCGCAGAGTGGAGTGATTACTGGAACAAGCTGGCAACTTCCGCAGCAGGACATGCAATGCCGGATGTTGTACAGATGGACTATATGTATCTGGATCAGTATGCGAAGAGTGGCCTGCTGGTTGATTTAAAACCATATATTGAGAATGGAACACTGGATGTTTCCCAGATCTCTGAGAACACCATCGCTTCTGGAACCGTGGATGGTGGAGTTTATGCGATCGCAGCAGGTATCAATGCTCCGGCACTTCATTATAATAAGACATTACTGGATGGAGTGGGAATCACCGTAAAAGACAACATGACCATGGACGAGTTCTTTGCACTGTGTAAAGAGGTTTATGAGAAAACAGGTGTGAAAACCAATATTTCTTACGGAAGTGTAAACTCCTGGAGTGAGTATTTCATGAGATCTTATGACATTGTTCCATTCGGTGACAAGTGCATGAACGGCGATGAGACCTCCTGGACACCATTCTTTGAGATGTATACAAAAGGGCTGGATGAGGGATGGCTGCTTGACCCAAGCGTATTCGCAGAGATTGCGATCGGCTCTGTAGAGCAGGCTCCTATGGTATATAGCCAGACACCGGAAACCCAGTCCTGGTGTGAGTTCTCCAACTCCAACCAGTTAACTGCAATGCAGAAGGCAGCTCCAGAGGGAACCGAGATCGGCATCACCACATGGCCGGCTCCAGATCCTAAGAAATCTGATTACTTAAAATCCAGCCAGTTCTTCTCTGTTGGTTCTGACGCTAAGAACCCGGAGGAAGCTGTCAAGCTGTTAAACTGGCTGATCAACTCTTCTGAAGCAAACAACATCCTCTTAGGTGAGAGAGGTGTTCCGGCTCCAGCTAATATTGCAGAGGAAGTTGCTCCTCAGTTAAGCGAAATTGACCAGAAGGTAACTGCTTTCATCAACGATGTGGTAACCCCGAACTGTTCTCCAATCAACCCTCCACAGCCAGATGGCGCAAGCGAGGTTTATGATCTGCTGAACCGTACCGTTGAGAAAGTTTGCTATGGCGAAGTTGACGCTCCAACAGCAGCAAGTCAGTTCTGGACCGAAGCTAACAAGATCATGTCTACCAAATAATCAGTCATTTATGGGGAGCAGAAGACCCTTTCTGCTCCTTAACTTAAACTAGAGGAGGTTGCTTGCATGAAGGGGAAGAAAAACCTGACCTTTAAACAGTTCATGGGAAAGGAAAGCGTAGCCGGAGTGGTATTCTGCTCTCCATTTATCATTGGTTTTTTGATGTTCATGATCGTTCCAATGGGAATATCCCTGTACTATTCATTTTGTGATTACAACATTTTAACTCCGGCAGTATTTTCGGGATTAAAGAACTACGTGAAAATGTTTACCGATGACGAGGTATGGCGCAAGAGTATTCAGGTTACGTTCTATTTCGCCCTTGTTTCCGTTCCGCTTCGTCTGATTTTCGCATTGATTGTTGCCATGCTGCTTTTAAAGACAACAAAGGCAACTGGTTTCTACCGTGCGGCTTATTATCTTCCATCCATCATCGGCGGTTCTGTAGCAGTAGCCGTTCTGTGGAAGAGAATCTGGGCAACCAACGGTGTTATTAATACCCTGTTGAATGCCATTGGCATTAAGACCAGCTTTGCATGGCTGGGCAATACCAAGACCGCGATCTGGATGTTGATCATTCTGGCAGTTTGGCAGTTTGGTTCTTCTATGTTGATTTTCTTATCTTCTTTGAAACAGATTCCGACCTCTCTTTACGAGGCGGCAAGCATTGATGGTGCCAATGGATGGCATCGTTTCTGGCAGATTACACTGCCGTTATTAACACCAACGATCTTCTTCAACTTAGTTATGCAGATGATCAATGGTTTCCTGGCATTCACCCAGTGCTTCATCATTACCGGTGGCGCACCGATGAATTCCACTCTGTTCTATACGGTTTATATGTATCAGCAGTCCTTTGAGTTCTACAATACCGGTTATGGCGCGGCTATGGCCTGGGTAATGCTGATGATCATTGGTCTGGTAACGCTGGTTCTCTTTGCAACCAAAAAACTGTGGGTATACGATGGAGGTCTGTAGAGCATGAAGAAAAAACGTCTGATTGGAAAAATTATCTATCATGTGTTGGTTTGCGGCCTGGGCCTTGTGATGATCTACCCGCTGGTATGGATGATCATGAGCTCCTTCAAACCGACCAGTACGATCTTTACGACAGCAGGACAGCTGATCCCGACACAATTTGTATTTGAAAACTATGTAAACGGTTGGAAAGGTTTCGCAAAGATTACATTTGCGACATTTTTCAAAAATTCTCTGTTTATTTCAATTGTAGCTACAATGGGAACATTAATTTCTTCTTCCTTGGTTGCTTTTGGTCTTTCCAGATGTAAATTCTTCGGAAGAAGAGCCTTATTCGTGGCCATGTTACTGTCCATGATGCTTCCTGCACAGGTTCTGATGATTCCTCAGTATCTGTGGTATCAGAAGTTAGGCTGGGTTGGTTCCTACAAACCATTAATCATCCCATATTTCTTTGCAATCCAGGGCTTCTTCGTATACCAGATCAGCAACTTTATTGACGGTATTCCGAGAGAACTGGATGAAGCAGCGAAGATCGATGGCTGTTCTTATTACAGCATCTTCTTTCGCATCGTGCTTCCGCTGATCACACCGGCGCTGATCACATCCACGATCTTCTCCTTTATGTGGAGATGGGATGATTTCCTGTCAGCCCTGCTCTATATCAATGAGTCAGCCAAATATCCGGTCAGCCTGGCACTGAAGCTGTTCTGTGATCCAGGTTCCTCTTCTGATTATGGTGCAATGTTCGCTATGGCAACATTGTCCATCATGCCGGCGATGATCATGTTCTTCTGCTTACAGAAGTATCTGGTAGAAGGTATCAGTACCTCTGGTCTGAAGGGTTAATGAGAAAAATTAATGAAAAGAGGGGGAGCGCAAAAAACGCATGAACGTTTTTTGCGCTCCCTTTTTCCGTTGTTCCGTGCCAATCCAAAATCAGAACTGAGTAAGTTCATCAATGCGTATAAAAGCGCAAGCAGCCGCCTGATCAAAAAGGAGTATCCGGAAGTCCGGCAAAAGCTATGGAAGGA
>CAKRWX010000320.1 GCA_934418055.1 uncultured Lachnospiraceae bacterium | reverse complement strand
TCTCCCTTGGGAAACCAGAACCGCTTATACAAAGCTGATGACTTCTGTGAGAAAATCACAGGGTCACCAGCTTTTTTCGCGTGTGATGGTCCCTGTGCAAAAAGGAGGAAAAGTTATGTTAACGTCACTTTCATTTATTTTTCTGGTGGGTCTGGCCATGGCGGCCATCTGTCAGCGCATCCGGCTGCCGCGCATCATCGGCATGCTCCTGACCGGTATTGTGCTTGGCCCTTATGTGCTGGATCTTCTCGATCCGTCCATTCTTTCGATTTCGTCAGAACTGCGTCAGATGGCACTCATCATCATTTTGGTGAAGGCCGGATTGTCCCTGAATCTTGCGGACTTAAAAAAGGTGGGACGGCCTGCGGTCATGCTGTCCTGCGTTCCGGCCAGTTTTGAGTTGCTGGGCTATGTGCTGTTCGCGCCCATGATTCTTGGGGTGAACCGCATTGAGGCGGCTGTGATGGGCGCGGTGCTGGCAGCAGTTTCCCCGGCGGTGGTAGTTCCGCGCATGGTAAAGCTGATGGAAACCGGATATGGTACGAAAAAGAGTATTCCGCAGATGATCCTGGCCGGGGCATCCTGTGATGATATTTTTGTCATTGTCCTGTTTTCTACATTTTCCGGCATGGCCCAGGGCGGCAGCGCAAGGGTTATGGATTTTGTAAATATCCCCATTTCCATTGTGAGCGGAATCCTGCTGGGTGCTGTAGCGGGATGGCTGTTAAGCCTGTTTTTTGAGACGGCGTATGCCAAAGAACATTATGTCCGCAACAGCATGAAGGTTATCATCGTACTGGGGGTTTCTTTTCTGCTCATGTCAGTGGAAACCTGGGTAAAACCGTACATTTCCGTGTCTGGTCTGCTGGCTGTGGTCAGCATGGCGTGTGTGCTGAAGCTGCGGAGCATCAAAGCAGTATCAGCGAGATTGTCTGAGAAATTTGGAAAGCTGTGGCTGGCTGCGGAGGTTCTGCTGTTTGTGCTGGTGGGCGCAGCGGTGGATATCCGTTATACAATGGGAGCTGGCCTGGCAGCAGTTCTTATGATCTTTACTGCGTTAATTTTCCGTACGATCGGTGTGCTGATATGCCTGGCAGGAACGGCGCTGAACTGGAAAGAGCGGCTGTTCTGTGTCATCGCCTATCTGCCAAAAGCTACCGTGCAGGCCGCGATTGGATCCGTGCCGATGGCAATGGGACTTCCATGCGGGCAGATTGTGCTTTCCGTGGCGGTCATGGCCATTCTGATTACCGCGCCGCTGGGAGCACTGGGGATGGACAGCACGTTTGAAAAGCTGCTGGAGAAGGAATAATGTAAGAACATAATTGACACGATTTTTGCAATGGCATATAATAAAACTAAACAAAGTAGATATAATAAATCTAAAATATTAAGAAAGGAGAATCAGCATGCTGTACGATTATATTAAAGAACATTATAAGGAAGCTGAACCTATTTTCTTTTCTGATCTGGAACATGGAGATATAACGAAATCCGCTTTAAATCAGCAATTAAAAAGACTTTGCAGCAAGGGTTTGATTATGAAGTATGATACTGGAGTATATTATATGCCTAAAGCTACTTTGTTGAATTCTGTAGTCGGACCAAATGCAGATATGGTTGCAAGATATCGTTTTATTTCAAAAGGAGAGAAGATAGACGGTTTTTATGGTGGAAATTCATTTGCGAATCAATTAGGCATAACGACTCAGGTTCCCAGAGTAGTTGAAATTGTAAGCAACAATACAAATTCCTCAGACCGTGAAGTGAGAATCGGAAACAGGCGGTTTTATGTGAAAAAACCAGTCGTACCAGTTACAAACAGAAATGTATATGTTTTACAGATGTTGGAATTGCTGAAAAATCTTGATGCCTATCTTGATTATTCCTATGCAGAGGCAAAAGAAAAGTTTGCGGAATATATTTCGGTTCATGGTATAACAAAAAGCGATGTGGATTGTTATATCAGAAAGTATCCGTTGTCAACGTTTAAGTATTATTATGAATTGGAGTTGGATCATGTATTTGCATAAAGAAAACAGGGAATTATTCCGTGATGTAATTTTATTGGTATCGCAAAAATTGGAAGTAAGTGAAGATATCGTTGAGAAAGATTACTATGTAACAATGATTTTGAAAAAACTATCTGAAACGGACTATCCGGTTGTTTTTAAGGGTGGTACTTCTCTTTCAAAAGCATTTCATGTAATCGACCGTTTTTCTGAAGATATAGATATCACATTTACAGAGCATCTGGGAGAGGCAAGACGAAAAAAGCTGAAATACAATATTCTGAAACCAATTGCAGAAGAACTGGGGATGAATATCCGTAATTTTGATTCTGTTGAAAGCGATAAAAATCTGAATCATTATGATTTTTATTATGAATCTGTTATTCATGACAGAGTAATCAATGCAATTCCGCCTTATGTGAAGCTAGAAACTTCATTAATGTCTTATGCGTTTCCAACGGAAGAAAGAGCGTTGGGAAATTACATTTTAGATGCACTTGGAAATGATGAAAAAGCACTTATCGCAGCTTATGCACTTGGAACATTTCCGATGAAAGTACAGTCATTGAACCGCACACTGATAGATAAAATCTTTGCGGTATGTGATTATTATATGCAGGGGAAATCCCAGAGAAATGCCAGACATTTGTATGGTATTTACAAGCTTTCTGAACACAATGTGATAGATGATGAGTTCCTCAAACTGGTCGATGAGGTTCGTAATCATAGAATAGAAATGGGAACGAAGATTGCTCCGTCAGCGCCGTTTGATGTTGATATATTAGAAGTGGTTCGGAAAATAGGTGATGAAAATTTCTATAAGAGTGATTATAAGGAAACTACAATAAAATTGATCTCAGATTCTCTGAACTATGAAACTGTAATGAAGCATTACGAAGAGCTGGCAGAAACGATATTTTCCCACATTTATTAAGTTTTTTTCGGAATCAGAAAAGGTGGAGGAACTGGAACCGCCGGAATCGACCTATGAGGAAGACCCGACGCTTGCGCCGGGAACCGAAGTTGTAAAGAAGGCCGGAACCAAGGGAAGCCGCTGGGTGACCTATAAGGTGGTAAAGAAAAACGGTGAGGTGGTAGAGCGGACCGAGGACCACTCCAAGGAGTACAAGGGGCATGCAGCCATCATCCGCCGCAACAGCGGAAAGACTCA
>CAKRWX010000319.1 GCA_934418055.1 uncultured Lachnospiraceae bacterium | reverse complement strand
TCATGGTAGATGGTACCGGTATGTGCGGAGCCTGCCGTCTCACCATCGGCGGCAAGACCAAGTTTGTCTGCATCGATGGTCCGGAGTTTGATGGCGCCCAGGTAGATTGGGATGAGATGTTCAAGCGTATGGGCACTTTCAAGGATGTAGAGCGCGAGGAGATGGAGCACTTCGAGGAGCATCTGGCTACAGTGGATGCAGGGAAGAAGAAGGAGACTACAGACATTACGATGGATGTGGAGCCTACCGATGCACCAATAGAAGAACTGACAGACCGTAACGCAGAGTGGCGCAAAGAGTTACGTGCATCGATGAAAGCAAAGGAACGCACCGCTATCGAGCGCGTCAAGATGCCAGAGCTGGACCCAGTTTATCGTGCAACTACCCGCACCGAGGAAGTAAACATCGGTTTGACCAAGGAGATGGCCTTGACAGAGGCAAAGCGCTGTCTCGACTGTCCAAAGCCTACCTGTATGGAGGGTTGCCCTGTAAGCATCAACATACCATCCTTCATCAAGAACATTGAGCGTGGACAGTTCCTTGCTGCGGCCAAGGTTCTGAAGAACACCTCTGCCCTCCCAGCCGTTTGCGGTAGAGTTTGTCCACAGGAGAAGCAGTGCGAGAGCAAGTGCGTACATCTGAAGATGAACGAGCCAGCCGTAGCCATCGGCTACCTGGAGCGCTTTGCTGCCGACTATGAGCGTCAGAGTGGTAACATCTCTGTGCCTGAATGCGATGAGGCAAACGGCATCAAGGTGGCGGTAGTTGGTTCAGGTCCTTCCGGCTTGAGCTTTGCTGGCGATATGGCGAAGAAGGGATTCGACGTCACCGTGTTCGAGGCTCTGCACGAGATAGGCGGTGTATTGAAATATGGTATTCCAGAGTTCCGATTGCCAAATGCCATCGTGGATGTAGAGATAGAGAATCTTCAGAAGATGGGCGTGAAGTTCATTACCGACTGCATCGTGGGCAAGACTATCTCCGTGAAGGATTTGGAGCAGCAGGGATTCAAGGGATTCTTCGTTGGTTCGGGAGCCGGACTCCCTAACTTCATGAATATCCCTGGCGAGAACGCCTTGAACATCATGTCATCCAACGAGTATCTTACCCGTGTGAACCTGATGGATGCAGCCAACCCTCATACCGACACCCCTATCAACCTGGGTAAGAAGGTGGTTGTAGTAGGTGGTGGAAACACCGCGATGGACAGCTGCCGCACCGCTAAGCGACTCGGTGCCGAAGTTACATTGGTTTATCGCCGTTCGGAGGCAGAGATGCCTGCCCGACTTGAAGAGGTGAAGCATGCCAAGGAAGAAGGCATCAACTTCATGACCTTACATAATCCAAAGGAATATGAGGCAGACGAGAAGGGCGCAGTAAAGGCTGTAGTCTTGGATGTGATGCAGCTCGGTGAGCCAGATGCCAGCGGACGTCGCCGTCCAGAGGCAACAGGCGAGACCATCACTTTGGAGTGCGACCAGGTAATCGTAGCTGTTGGCGTAAGCCCTAACCCACTCGTTCCTCAGAGCATTGAGGGATTGGAACTCGGCAGAAAGAATACGATTGCCGTAAATGACCAGATGCAGAGTTCTATTGAGGAAATCTATGCTGGCGGCGACATCGTAAGAGGTGGCGCTACCGTGATTCTCGCCATGGGAGATGGTAGAAAGGCGGCGCTCAATATGAGTGAGAAGCTTTTGAAGAAATAGTATATTACATAAAAAACCGAAAAAAGGCAGGTTGCAAATTAGCAATCTGCCTTTTTCGTTATTCATTACTCTCTAAAAAGATGGGAGTAATTGATACTATATACTATAGATTGAATCTCAAACCAAACTGGAGGTTGAAATTCAACTTCTTATCCTTGAAGGTATTTTCCACATGGCTTCCGTTATCGAAATAATATTTAGCACCCGGTTCGATATACAGACCCACCTTTGGCGTGATGTCATACTGCGCACCGAGCGAAGCCTTTCCAGAGAACTGCACTCTGTCTCGCTTGGCATCCTCTTTCTTTACTCCCTCTTCTTCGGTATCATTCTTCACATTGTAATCAGCCTCAGCACCAGCCATCACGTAAGCATGGAAGCCTCCACTCTGCCAGAATTCATAATTCAATCCCACCGGAATACCTACATAATGAAGCACCTGATGAACATTGTAGCTACTACTTGGTGCGTATGGGTAAAAATCAGACGAAGTGCGTGTATATACCATACCCGTACTCAAAGACAGACGAGGTGCAATGCCAAAGGCTACCTGCAAACCTACGGAAACCGGAGCATGATGCTTGGCATTCACCTGCTGTTTTCTTTGAATCGCCTTATAGGATGCCAAGAGATATTCTTCTCCATATATGCCTCCAACCGCTGGATCAGGGATGACACCCGGCATAGGTTCTGCCATCGTTCCATAGCTAAAATCATTATAGCCTCCAGACGCGTCGGAATTAACCCCTCCCAGACTTGGCGTCAGGTTTTCGGCATAGAGTTGCATCGACCAGCCAGAAACCTCCTCATTCTTTTCAAAATGATAAGACTGAGAAGCATACGCTGCCGCATGATGATTGGTAGAGCGGGTTAAGGCCTTATAATCGGAAGACTTATCGGTAGCCTTATCCTCAGATACTGGTTCTGCCGGATCGGAATTCTCTGCAAGCAAAGAGATTTCATTCTCAGATTCTTCCTTAAGAACATCACTCGTCTTCTTTTGGGATGCAGCGGATTGCAAATCCACTGAAACAATGCGGGATGCTGCGGATTGGGATGCAGCGGATTGCAAATCCGCTGAAACAACGTGGGATGGAGCGGGTTGAGATGCAGTGGATTGCAAATCCGCTGAAACAGCGTGGGATGGAGCGGGTTGAGATGCAACCAATTGCAAATTACCCTTTTCTACATCCTCCTGGTGCAGATAAACATAGCTTCCACCTATTCCCAATAATGCCACAGCAGCTGCTGCCGCAGACCATCGCTTGAAATAGACAATCCTGGCATTCTTTTTAGCCTCTGAACTGTCGGGTAAAACCCTGGCATCCTTTTTAGCCTCTGAACCAACGTGTAAATCTATAGATTCAGAGTTTTCTGAAGCTATAGACTGTGGATTCGACGAAACGGATTCTATATTTTTCTGAGCAAGCGATTGTTCAATGCCTGCCCACAAGTCGTGGCTGACAGACTCCTGATAGCCTG
>CAKRWX010000318.1 GCA_934418055.1 uncultured Lachnospiraceae bacterium | reverse complement strand
GGTGTATAAGGATTTTATGAACGATGAGAATTACATGGATCAGGTGTATGAGGCAACGGACGAGTCGGGTCTCCGTGTGATGACCTGGTACAATGCTGGAACCAGAAATTTCTATGCAAAAAAACCGATCCATACACCGGATGATTTAAAGGGCTTAAAAATCCGTGTGCAGCAGAGTCCGGCCAGTGTAAATATGGTGAAGGCCTTTGGTGCAGCAGCTTCTCCAATGAGCTTTGGTGAGGTTTACACTGCCATCCAGCAGGGTGTCATCGATGGTGCGGAGAACAATGAGCTGGCTCTGACCAACAATAAACACGGCGAGGTGGCAAAATATTTCAGCTACGATATGCATCAGACCGTACCGGATATGCTGATCGCCAACCGGAATTTTATCAATGGCCTGTCTGAGGATGAATTAGAGATCTTCAAGGAGGCAGCAAGAATTTCCTCCCGGGTGGAGCAGGAAGAATGGGATGCCTGCATTCAGGAGGCGAAAAAGATTGCTACGGAAGAGATGGGCGTGGAATTTATCGATGTGGACGTTGCCCAGTTCCGTGAGAAGGTAGCAGATGTCCAGAATCAGATGTTGGAGGATAATCCGAAGATCGTGGATATCTATCACCACGTTCAGGAAGTCAATGCAAAAGCGAAAGGAGAACAGTAATGAACGCACTTCATAAAATCAAAGAGATCCTCATGAAGCTGACCGGATACTTATCCGTACTGTTGTTCGCTTTTATGACCGTGATCGGAACCTATCAGATTGTGACCCGTTATGTATTTAACCGTCCAAGCACCGTGTCTGAGGAACTGCTGACCTATTCGTTTACCTGGATGGCGTTACTGATCTCTGCCTATGTATTTGGTAAGAGAGACCATATGCGCATGGAGTTTTTTGCACAGAGATTCACTGGAAAAGCAAAGCTGGCGCTGGAAGTTGCCACAGAGGCTCTGGTACTGGCCTTTGCAGCTATCGTGATGGTGTACGGCGGCGTTGAGATCACCAAACTTACCATGACCCAGGTGACCGCATCATTACAGATCCCTATGGGCTATGTGTATTTTGTACTGCCGCTCAGCGGCCTGATGATCGTATTTTTCAGTTTTGTCAATATCCTGGATCTGGTTCAGGGTCAGAAAAACGGACAGGAGGAATGTTAAGCGTATGAATATTGCAATGTTATCCGGACTGATCATTTTTACAGTCCTTCTGGTCATGCTGTTAGCAGGTGCGCCAATCGCGGTATCCTTAGGTGTTTCCTCCATCCTGGCGATCTTACCGATCTTAAATACCCAGGCAACGGTTGTCACCGGAGCCCAGAGAATTTTCTCCGGTATCTCCGTGTTCAGCTTACTGGCAATTCCATTCTTTATTTTAGCCGGAAATATCATGAACCGTGGTGGTATTGCCATCCGTCTGATCAATCTGGCAAAGCTGGTGACCGGACGGATTCCAGGTGCCCTGGCTCACACCAATGCAGTAGCAAATATGTTATTCGGTGCCATTTCCGGTTCTGGTACGGCGGCAGCTTCTGCCATGGGTTCTATCATCGGGCCGATCGAGGCAGAGGAGGGCTATGATGCGGAATTTTCCGCGGCAGCCAATATCGCAACCGCTCCGACCGGGCTTCTTATCCCGCCAAGCAATGTGATGATCACCTTCTCTTTAGTAAGCGGAGGTACTTCCGTGGCGGCTCTTTTCATGGCTGGCTATATTCCTGGTATTCTCTGGGGACTGGCCTGCATGATCGTGATCTACATTTTTGCAAAGAAAAAAGGGTACAAGAGCACCAGCTCTTTTAAAGGAAAAGAGAAGCTGATGGTGATCTGGCAGGCGCTTCCAAGCCTTCTGATGATCGTGATCGTCATTGGCGGTATCATCGGTGGTATTTTCACAGCAACGGAAGGCTCTGTAGTCGCTGTTGTTTATACGCTGATCTTATCCTTATTCTTCTATAAGACCATTAAGCTTAAGGAACTGCCGGAGATTTTCCTGGCAAGTGCGGAGATGACCGGTATCATCGTGTTCCTGATCGGCGTGTCCAGTATCATGTCCTGGGTCATGGCATTTACCGATATCCCGACTCTGGTATCCAATGCGTTACTGGGGATCAGTAATAATAAATATGTGATCTTCTTCATCATCAACATCATCCTGCTGATCGTTGGTACTTTTATGGATATGACTCCGGCAACCTTGATCTTTACACCAATTTTCCTTCCGATCTGTCAGCAGTTAGGTATGAACGTGATCCATTTTGGTATCATGATGATCTTTAACCTGTGTATCGGAACCATCACGCCGCCGGTTGGAACGACACTGTTTGTTGGCGTTAAAGTGGGCGGAACTACCATTGAGAAGGTAATTAAACCTCTGTTATGGTACTTTGCGGCGATTTTTGCAGTGCTGATGCTGGTGACTTATATTCCGCAGATTTCTTTGTGGTTACCAGGTGTTATGGGATATATTAAGTAAATAGATACCGAATTGTTGCGTGCTTCGCACTCCACAATTCTCAAAACATTCGTAATCCGCTCATTTTTCTTTGAAAAATGGCTACTTACTCATGTTTTGGCGGGTTCTAAGGCCGCACATCCTCTTGCAAGCGAGCTTGCATCAGATGTGTGGCCTTTTCACCCTGTATCTTACAAATTGTACTTTTGTGTTTTTTTTAACACAAGAGAAAAATTCTCAAGAAAGTTATTGCGTTTTCCGCAAAATCTGGTATTCTTTTACCGTGAGTTGACGAGAGTCAACCTTACCCAATGTAAACACTAGAAGAAGTAACAGGAGGAAAACCATGTACAATTTCGATCAGTGGGATGGCTTCGAGGGCCGTCTCTGGAAAGAAGAAATCAACACAAGAGATTTCATTCAGAAGAACTATAAGCCATACGATGGCGACGCATCCTTCCTTGCAGGCCCAACAGAGGCAACAGACAAACTGTGGGGTATCTTACAGGGGCTTCAGAAAGAAGAACGTGCAAAGGGCGGCGTTCTGGATATGGATACACATATTGTTTCTGGTATCACTTCCCACGCACCAGGCTACATCAGCGAGGCTGATAAAGATCTGGAGCAGGTAGTTGGTCTGCAGACAGACAAGCCATTAAAGAGAGCATTCATGCCATATGGCGGTATCAAGATGGCTGAGCAGGCTTGCGAGACTTACGGATATACTCCAGACCCAGAGC
>CAKRWX010000317.1 GCA_934418055.1 uncultured Lachnospiraceae bacterium | reverse complement strand
TCTATGGAGAGAAGCTTGAGATCTTCGATTACAGCCCGGAGATCGATGTTTACCTTAAGGTGACCTGTTTTCCGACGTTTCCCGGACATTGCGGCTGTATCCTGTTTGATATCTCAGAGATCGAGTTTGTGAAGAAGAGCATGGAGATCGAGAAGATCCCGGAGATCGAGAAGATTCTGGATACCGAGAAGGAAGAATAGATATTTCAATGAGTGTGTATGCGGAAATCGAATGGACCGGGATCAAAATGCGGCGATCAATATATGCCGGAAAGGGATTCGAAAATCTGGCATGTCACGATGGTAAATGATTATGGGCACTTGCAGATCATGTGAGTGCCTTTTTGATTGGAGGATGATATGGGATTTTTCAGCAGCATTTTTCGTGGAAGAGATGCACCCATATCCCCGACAACCAAGAAAATTTACCCCAATTTCACAGAAAATATATCAGATTTACACAAATTGTGGTATACTATTCTCATAGTGGGTTTTTATACCATAAAGCCATTTTCAGTTATATTTCGCACAAAAACTGATATATATAGTAAGAGGTGCTTCACATACCAAAGGAGGGAATGGATTGACAGTCAGAGAATCATTGGAACGTTTGGAAGAACAGTATTTAAGTCCCTATGCGTCTTTGAGCAGCAGGACCCAGGGGCGGGACAGGCCGGAGCCTTTGTGCGATATCCGGCCAGAGTATCAGAGAGACCGAGACAGGATCCTGCACTGTAAGTCCTTCCGCAGGCTGAAGCATAAGACCCAGGTGTTTCTGGCACCGGAGGGGGATCATTACCGGACGCGGCTGACGCATACGCTGGAGGTGTCTCAGATCGCCAGGACCATTGCCAAATCGCTGCGGTTAAATGAAAGTCTGACAGAGGCCATTGCTTTGGGGCATGACCTGGGGCATACGCCTTTTGGACATTCGGGGGAAGCGGTGCTGAACCGGATCTATGAGGGCGGTTTTACCCATTATGAGCAGAGCATCCGTGTGGTGGAGGTTCTGGAGAAAAATGGAAGAGGGCTGAATCTGACGAAGGAAGTCCGGGATGGAATCTTAAATCACCGGACGGCGGGGCATCCATCAACGCTGGAGGGCTGTATCGTCCGGCTGTCGGATAAGATCGCTTATATCAATCACGATATTGACGATGCCATCCGGGCGAAATTATTTGTGGAAGAGGATCTTCCGAAGGAATATACAGATGTGTTGGGACATTCAGTCCGGGACCGGCTCAATAATATGATCCGGGATATCATCGGCAACAGCCTGGACAAGCCTCAGATCATCATGTCCCCGGACATGGAAAAGGCCATGCAGGGGTTGAGAGGCTGGATGTTTGACAATGTGTATACAGGCGGACTGGCGAAGGCGGAGGAGGGAAAAGCCCAGCAGCTGATCCAGGCGCTTTACGAATATTATATGGACCATGCGGACCAGATGCCAGCGGAGTACCGGCAGATGTTTGAGTCGGGAAAAGAGAAAAGAGGCCGTGTGGTGTGCGATTACATAGCGGGTATGAGCGATGGTTACGCCATCGACCGTTTTGAAGAATTATTTGTGCCGAAGGCATGGAAGGCACATTAAAGGGAGGATTTCATGTTTTATCCAGAAGACATCGTGGAAGAAGTACGAACGAAAAATGACATCGTGGATATCGTTTCCGGATATGTGAAATTGCAGAAAAAGGGAAGCAACTATTTTGGCCTGTGCCCATTTCATAATGAAAAATCTCCATCCTTTTCTGTGTCTCCATCGAAACAGATGTATTACTGTTTTGGATGTGGCGCAGGAGGCAATGCCATCACGTTTCTGATGGAATATGAGAATTATTCATTTCCGGAGGCGCTTCAGGTGCTGGCGGACCGGGCTGGTGTGGAACTTCCGAAAGAAGAGATGACGAAGGAGGCCAGAGCCCAGGCGGATCTGCGGGCAACGCTTTTAGAGATCAATAAATTGGCGGCCAATTACTTCTATTATCAGTTAAAACAGCCTCAGGGAAAGATTGGTTATGACTATCTGACCGGGCGTAAATTAAGCGACGCCACGATCCTGCATTTCGGATTGGGCTTTGCCAATAAGACCAGCGACGATCTGTACCGGTATCTGAAATCCAAGGGTTACAAGGATGAGATCTTAAAGGAGACTGGACTGGTATCCATCGAGGAGAGGGGTACCCATGACAAGTTCTGGAACCGTGTCATGTTCCCGATCATGGATGTGAACAACCGGGTCATTGGTTTCGGCGGCCGTGTCATGGGAGATGGAACGCCGAAATACTTAAACTCGCCGGAGACGAAATTATTTGACAAGAGCCGGAACTTGTATGGCCTCAATTACGCCAGATCATCCAGAAAGAAATATATGCTGATCTGCGAGGGCTACATGGACGTGATCGCCATGCATCAGGCGGGCTTTACCAATGCGGTGGCGTCTCTGGGAACGGCATTTACCAGCCAGCACGCTATGCTGATCAAGCGGTATACAGATCAGGTGATCCTGACCTACGACAGTGATGGAGCTGGCGTAAAAGCGGCCCTGAGGGCGATCCCGATCCTAAAAGAGGTGGGAATCTCCTGCAAGGTCTTAAATATGAGGCCCTACAAGGATCCAGATGAATTTATCAAAAATATGGGTGCCGAGGCGTTCCAGGAGCGGATCGATCAGGCGCAGAATAGTTTCCTATTTGAAATCGAAGTCCTGAAAAGGGATTATAACTTAGAGGATCCGGAGCAGAAGACCAATTTTTACAATGCCGTGGCAAGAAAGCTGTTGGAATTCCCGGAGGCATTGGAGCGGGACAATTACACCCAGGCGGTGGCCAGAGAGCAGTTTATCCCTTATCAGGATCTGAAACAGTTGGTGAGCCGGTTAAGCAGCCGAATCGTTCCGGGAGCGGAGCAGACGCAGCCGCGGGAAGAATTCACACCGAGAGAGCGGAAGAAGGAAAAAGAGGACGGGACCAGGCAGTCCCAGAGACTGCTGCTTACCTGGCTGATCGAGGATCCGAAGCTGTTTGATAAGATCGAGGGGATCATTACGCCGGATGATTTCCGGGAAGATCTGTATCATCAGGTAGCGCAGATGGTATTTGACGGGCATGCCAGGGGCGATGTGAACCCGGCGGGGATTTTGAACCATTTCATCAATGACGAAGAACAGTATAAAGAAGTAGCAGCGCTGTTTAATGC
>CAKRWX010000316.1 GCA_934418055.1 uncultured Lachnospiraceae bacterium | reverse complement strand
CTGGCAGTGGCAGTCATCCTGTCAGTCATGGGAGCTACTTATTTCACAGTTCTGGCATTCTTAGCACCGATTACCCTGGTAATTTGTGATGAGTCCAGAATGGACAAGCTGACCGGTGCTGTTGCCATCAACTGCGGCGCACTGGCAGGCGGAAACTTCCCGACCTCCAACTTAGGTGTAATTTTCCGTGGTCTTGCAGACACTGCATTTGAGGCATCTCCGGATGTAGCAGCAGTCAATACCTTTGGAATGGAAATGAAGATTTTTATCTTTTCCGTTGTATTTTCTCTGATCTTAGTGACGATTTTCCGGTTTGGATTCAAGGAAAATCGAAACATCGGCAAAGGCGTTACATTTAAGAAGCCAGAGGCATTTACAAAAGACCAGAAAATCACACTGTCCCTGATGATGATCATGATGGTTGTGGTTCTGATCTTCCCATTATTACAGGTTCTGATGCCAGGAAATGCTGCAATCAAATATATCAGCAGCAAAGTAGATGTAGGTCTGGTTGCAATTATTTTTGCAGTGATTGCGTTGCTTTTAAAACTGGCTCCACAGAAAGAAGCTCTTGCCAGAATCCCGTGGAACACCATCGTGATGATCGCCGGAGCAGGTATGCTGATCGCTGTAGCGGTTGAGGCAGGAACTATCGAGGCTCTGTCCACATGGATCGGTTCCAACGTACCGAAACCACTGGTTCCAATCGCGTTCAGTGTTGTCGGAGCAATCATGAGCTTCTTCAGTTCCACCACAGGCGTCGTAGCGCCAGCTCTGTTCCCGCTGATCCCGAACCTGGCTGCTTCCGCAGGCTTAAGTGCTTCTGCCCTGTTCGCCTGCACCATCATCGGAGCCCAGTCCAGTGCCATCAGCCCATTCTCTTCCGGCGGTTCCTTAATTTTAGGTTCCACCCCACGCGAAGAAGACCGGAATGCCTTGTTTAACCGTCTTCTGATGGTGGCAGTGCCGATCAGTGTGATCTTTGGGGCGGTTTATAATTTTGTGATTGCGATGGTGCTGTAAAAGAAAATATTGATTCATGTCCAGTAACAGAAAACTGTCATTTCTTTGAAAAAAGGAAGTGGCAGTTTTTGCCTTTCTCTACAGAGTTTTTCATTTCTCCCACAGAATTGCTGGAAATTTCAAGAAAAATCTGGTAAAATAGAATCAACTTTAAATATATACAGTAAAAAACTGTAGGAGGAGGCGCGTATGAAAAAAGGTTTGTTAATTATCGGTATGATTGTGGTGTTGATCGGCGGCTTTTTGATTGGTTCTTATAATGGATTGGCGTCCAGCAGAGAGAATATCGCAAGTGCCCAGGCAGATATTGATACGATGCTGCAGCGCCGGGCAGATCTGATCCCAAACCTGGTCAGTACAGTGAAGAGCTTTGCAGCTCATGAGACTGAGGTTTACGACGCAGTGTTAGAGGCGCGTACCCAGCTGATGAATGCCAGCACCATGCAGGATAAGGCCGATGCAGATGCAGCGCTGGATGCGGCACTGACCCAGTTAAATGTTGTAGTGGAGGCTTATCCGGAATTAAAGAGTGATACTACTTATATAGGATTGATGGATGAGTTAGCCGGAAGTGAGAACCGGATCTCTACTGCACGAAAAGATTATAATGAAGTGGTGCGTTCTTACAACCAGAGAATCGTCACATTCCCAACCAGCATTCTGGCGAATATGTTTGGCTTTACAAAGGCTGATTATTTTGAGGCAGCGGCAGGCGCAGCGACCACACCAGACGTAGGTGCGTTACTGGGCAAGTAAACTATGACACACCAGTTAACGAAGTCTTTCCTGCAAAATCAAGCACAGAAGGATTCCGGGAGTACGTTGGTATAAAAAGGGGAGGAAAGACTGCATGCAAATTCTGGGATATATCATCGGTTTTATACTGATCCTGGCAGTGATCTTTATCCCGATCTGCCTGGTGGCATTTGGCGTGCCATTTCTTCTGATTTTGCTGTTTCGGCTTCTTCGTGGAATTTTGTATTGTTTTTTGGATCTGTTTACGAAGAAAAAACGGATACCCGGATACTGGAACAGGAATTTTGGACGTGAAAGTCTGAAACATCTGGCTGGTAAATGCTGTTACTGGGCATTCCTGATCATCACCTTCTTCTTTGACAGCGATGATGATGGAGGCAGTTCTGACAGCGGCAGCTCCGGAGGTGGAGGCAGCTTTGGCGGAGGCGGTGCAGGACGAAGCTTTTAAGGCATTTTACCGCAGGTTCAGCCATTTCTGGAAAAATTCCTCATTGTGTAAAAAGAATATTTATGGTAAACTGATAACTCCTGTTTATGAAAAAATAAGCAGGAGTTATTTTTACGATATTTATAAAAAGGAGACGAACGTATGATTAAAGACGGATTTATGTATATTGCAGTGCTGATCTTTCTGGCTGCGATACTTGTAAACCTACCGAGGATATTCAAAGGCAGAATCGCCCAGAATATTTTCAGCTTCGCCCCGCCCGTGGTTCTGATCTACATGGGAATGATGCTTTTATGCACAATGAAAATGTGGGATCTGGGGGAAACAGCAGAGGCATACAGCACACTGAAGAACCCGGTTCTCTATGCAATGTTGTTTTTAATGCTGCTGCGGTGTGATATGAAAAAGATCCTGAAGCTGGGACCGAAGATGCTGATCGGATTTTTTGCGGCAAGTATCTCCATCGGGCTTGGATTTGTGGTGAGCTTTGCAGTTTTTAAGGGATCTCTGGGGCAGGAGGCGTGGAAAGCCATGGGCGCCTTGTGTGGAAGCTGGATGGGAGGCGGCGGCAATATGCTGGCCATCCAGGCGGCGTTAAATGTCAGCGAAGATGCCATGGCGTATGCGTTGGTGATGGATTCCATCTGCGGAACCTTTTATGTGATGTTCCTTCTGTGGGCCATTGGATTTTCCCATAAATTCAATGCCTGGACCAAGGCGGACACCAGGGCCATTGATGAGGTTGGAGCAGCTTTAGAGGAAGAGGCCAGAACCAGTACGAAGCCTCTGGTATGGCAGAATATCCTGATCTTAGTGGGTGCAGGCTTTTTAGTTTCCGCAGTATCCCAGGAACTGGGCGTGCGGATCAACCAGGTACTTCCGGTGTTTGATAAAGCCACCTGGACGGTGCTGGTTGTAACCGTTCTTGGTGTGGTTTTGGCTATGACGCCATTTGGTAAATTAAAGGGAACCGAAGAAATCTCTAATGC
>CAKRWX010000315.1 GCA_934418055.1 uncultured Lachnospiraceae bacterium | reverse complement strand
AGCGCACGGGAAACTACCACTGGAGAGATGAACAAGATGTTCTATACCCTGTTCCTGTTATCTGTGGGAAATGTGTGTGTGAATGTGTTGATGTCCGCACTGGGCGTATTCAGCCTTGGGGGATTATTCTAAAATGAAAACCGCCGCCAGAAGATTTTTTCCTCCAGCGGCGGTTTCTTTTATTCCCCGGCATCAGCCGGTTTTTTATTCAATATGCGCGATCAATTTCTGACCATCTTCACTGGTATCGATCACGATGGTATTGCCAGCACGTAACTGGTCTCCCAGGATGACCTTCGCAGCCAGTGTCTCCACATTCTTCTGTAGATACCGTTTCAGAGGTCTTGCGCCGTAAACCGGGTCATAGCCGTGGTCTACCACGTATTTCTTCGCCTCATCGGTCAGTTCTACCTTGATCTCACGGTCCTCCAGACGTTTGTTGGTGTCTGCGATCATCAGATCTACGATGTGGGTGATGTTGTCCTTGGTCAAAGGCTTGAACATGATGATCTCATCCAGACGGTTCAAGAATTCTGGTCTGAAATGACCTCTTAAGTCATTCATAACCAGCTGCTGAGCATCTTCCTTGATATTCCCCTTCTCATCAATACCGTCCAGCAAGTACTGGGAACCGATATTGGATGTCATGATGATGATGGTATTCTTAAAGTCCACGGTCTTACCGGTGGAATCGGTGATACGTCCATCGTCCAGAACCTGAAGCAATACGTTGAATACATCCGGATGTGCTTTCTCCACCTCATCAAACAGTACTACACAGTACGGTTTCCGGCGAACTGCCTCGGTTAACTGACCGCCTTCCTCGTATCCGACATATCCTGGAGGCGCACCGATCAGACGAGCGACGGAATGCTTCTCCATGTACTCACTCATATCAATACGCACCATATTGGACTCATCGTCAAACAGGCATTCAGCCAGAGCTTTAGCAAGCTCCGTCTTACCAACACCGGTAGGTCCAAGGAACAGGAACGAACCGATCGGCTTACTTGGGTCTTTAATACCAGCCTTGGAACGAATGATAGCTTCGGTGACTTTCTCAACACCCTCGTCCTGGCCAACGACTCTCTTATGAAGAATCTCGTCCAGATGTAAGGTCTTGCTTCTCTCACTCTCATTCAATTTCGCAACCGGGATACCGGTCCACTTGGAAACGATCCGGGCAATCTCATCCTCGGTCACACTCTCGTGTACCAGGCTTAAATCCTGATTCTTTACCTTTTCTTCTTCGGCTTCCAGCTGCTTCTGAAGTTCCGGTAATTTACCATACTGCAGCTCTGCTGCCTTATTCAGATCATATTTCTGCTGGGCCTGGGCGATCTCACGGTTAACAGCCTCGATCTCCTCACGAAGGGAAGACAGCTTATCAACAGAGGATTTCTCATTCTCCCACTGGGCTTTCTTGGTTGCAAACTGGTCATGAAGCTCTGCCAGTTCCTTCTGCAGTTCTGCCAGACGATCCTGACTCAGATGATCTGTCTCTTTCTTAAGAGCCGCTTCCTCGATCTCCATCTGCATGATCTTTCTGGACAATTCATCCAGCTCTGCAGGCATGGAATCCAGTTCTGTCTTGATCATGGCACAGGCTTCATCCACCAGGTCAATCGCCTTATCTGGTAAGAAACGATCGGAAATGTAACGGTCAGATAACGTTGCTGCTGCCACCAGGGCAGAGTCCGTGATCTTCACGCCATGATAAACCTCATACCGTTCCTTCAGACCTCTTAAGATGGAAATGGTATCTTCCACGGTTGGCTCATCCACGGTAACTGGCTGGAAACGACGCTCCAGAGCCGGGTCTTTTTCAATGTATTTTCTATATTCATCCAATGTGGTAGCGCCGATGCAGTGAAGCTCACCACGCGCCAGCATTGGCTTTAACATATTACCTGCATCCATGGAGCCCTCGGTCTTGCCTGCGCCCACGATGGTATGCAGCTCATCGATGAACAGAATGATCTGTCCTTCACTCTTCTTGACTTCTTCCAGAACGGCTTTCAGACGTTCCTCAAATTCACCTCGATACTTCGCACCTGCGACCAGGGAACCCATATCCAGGGCAAATAACTTCTTATCCTTTAATCCTTCCGGCACATCACCGCGGACGATACGCTGCGCCAGCCCCTCAACAACTGCCGTTTTACCAACACCAGGTTCACCGATCAGAACCGGGTTGTTCTTCGTCTTACGGGACAGGATACGAACCACGTTACGGATCTCACTGTCTCGGCCAATGACCGGATCCAGCTTCTGGTTTCTCGCTCTCTCCACCAGATCGTAGCCATACTTCTCCAGAGTATCATAAGTTGCTTCCGGGTTATCGCTGACCACTCTCTGATTACCTCTGACCGTGGAAAGTGCCTGTAAGAAGTTCTCTCTGGTGATACCATACTGCTTAAACAGTTCTTTCAAAGTCTTATCAGGCTGTTTTAACATCGCTAAGAACAGGTGCTCTACAGACACATATTCATCGCCCATAGCCTTCGCTTCGTCCTCTGCGCTGATCAGGACCTTATTCAGATCATTGCTCACATAAAGCTGGCCGCCGCCGCTTACCTTCGTCAGACGGTTCACTGCCTGTTCAGCCTCATTCATAAACATCTCTTTTGAAATGTTCATCTTGGTGATCAGCTTCAGGATCAGACTGTCTTCCAGAGTCAACAGGCTGTACAACAAATGCTCCTGCTCCAGCTGCTGGTTTCCATGCTCATAAGCGAGTTTCTCACAGTTCTGGACTGCTTCCATAGATTTCTGTGTAAATTTATTGATATTCATAACCGTTCCCCCTTTCGGAACTGATGTCATTTCTTTGTTCTATCCGTACTATAACATACATTGTTAGCACTGTCAAGAGTAGAGTGCTAATTATTTGTGAACTTTTTGTGAGTCCTATGAGTTATGTATCTTTCTATTTTCTGCGGTATCATTATTTCAATGTAACTGTTCCATGCCTTCACAGTTATATTTTTATCCAAGTGCCACATCCAACACCATCATCACGCTGAATCCGACCGCAAAGAACACGGTACCGATATTGGAGTGCCTCCCCTGAGACATTTCTGGAATCAGTTCTTCTACGACAACATAGAGCATTGCACCGGCAGCGAAGCTCAACAGGTACGGCAATGCCGGAATCACAAGCTGTGCCGCCAGAATCGTCAGCACAGCGCCGATCGGTTCCACGATACCTGAAAGT
>CAKRWX010000314.1 GCA_934418055.1 uncultured Lachnospiraceae bacterium | reverse complement strand
GCCTGTAACTCATCGTTGATCAGGATCATGATAATGTCTGCTCTCTTTGCAGCCTCTGCTGCTGTATAAACCTCGAAGCCCTGCTTCTCAGCCTTAGCCCAGGACTTGCTGCCCTCGTACAGACCTACGATCACATTGCATCCGGATTCTTTTAAGTTTAATGCATGTGCATGTCCCTGGCTGCCGTAACCAATGATGGCGATGGTCTTTCCATCTAACATGGATAAGTTGCAGTCTTCCTGATAATAAATCTTTGCCATACTTGCGTCCTCCTGAGAGTTCATCTCTTTAAAAAATAGTTTATATTGTTAAAGCATTCACCAAAAGCTTCCATATATCTTTGGTAAAAACTCTAGCGACCTTATGGTAAATAGCGGACATCATCCGCGCCTCTGGACAGTCCGGTCAGACCGGTTCTCGCCAGCTCCAGAATCTCATAATCCTCTAACAGATTGATCAATGCATCTAACTTGGACTGATCACCTGTCAGCATCACTGTCAGGGAATCCTTGCCCACATCAACGATCTTCGCACGGAAAATATCAGAGATCGCGCTGATGGCCTGACGCTCGCTGGAATTCGCACGGATCTTCACCATGATCAGCTCTCTATATACCGAATGACCTGGACGGAGTTCCTTGATATCGCGGACATCTTCCAGTTTCCGCAGCTGTTTCTCAATCTGCTCTAAGATCTTCTGATCTCCCGTGGATACCACTGTCATACGGGAATATCTGGGATCTGCAGTCACACCTACAGTCAGACTTTCAATATTATAACCACGGCGGCTGAATAATCCCGCCACTCTGCTCAAAACACCGGAGGTATTATCTACCAGCAGTGATAACACAATTCGATCCATGGCAACTCCTGCTTTCTTCGTCTCGTTTATCGTTAAGTTATTTTTTATATTAACAATGTCGTACCCATTTGTCAACTATATAATAGTAATGGATATTATAATTTCAGGTTATAGTATCGAAAATCCATCTTTTTCATTTTTTTCTCTTCAAAATAGAATATACTGCCAAAATATGATATGATGATACTAAGAAAACTCAAGGGAGGTATTACCAATGGCATTACACGTTATGGACGAGGCCAACCGTTGTCTTGGCTGCAAAGTCCCCCAGTGTCAGAAAGGCTGTCCCATCAACACTCCGATTCCGGAGGTGATCCGGCTGTTAAAATCCAATCATCTGGATGAAGCCGGGCGGATCCTTTTTGAAAATAATCCCCTGACTACGGTCTGCAGTCTGGTCTGCAACCACGAGAATCAGTGCGAAGGGCACTGCGTTCTTGGAAGAAAGGGTGCTCCGGTTCATTTTTCTACCATTGAAAATTATATTTCCACCACCTATGCCAACAAAATGGTCCAGGGGCCAAAGCCTTCCAATGGAATCAAAGCCGCTATCATCGGTTCTGGTCCCGCCGGAATCACTATCGCCATCATTTTAGCCCGTTATGGTTATGATGTGACTATTTTTGAGGGGAAGGATCAGTTAGGCGGTGTGCTGCGTTATGGTATTCCGGAATTCCGCCTTCCAAAGTCCGTTCTTGACGACATCAAGTACCGCCACATTGATATGAAAGGCATCAAATTCCGTCCAAACACCCACATCGGCGGCGCCATCGGAATCGACGATCTGTTCCGGGACGGCTACAAAGCCATTTTCGTGGGAACCGGTGTCTGGAAACCGAACACCTTACATATCAAAGGAGAAACCTTTGGAAATGTTCATTTCGGCATCAACTACTTAAATAACCCAGACAGCTACCGTCTTGGCAAACGGGTGATCGTCATCGGCGCTGGAAATGCCGCCATGGACGTGGCCCGCACCGCCATCCGCAAAGGCGTCCAGGAGCTGACCTGCTTCTCCATCACGAAAAAAGTAGCTGCCAGCCAACACGAATTCAGTTATGCCCAGTTGGAAGGCGTTCAGTTTGAATACAATAAGGCTCCTGTGGAAATCACCGATGATGGCGTGATCTTCAAGGATATCATTGAAAATGAAGATGGAACATTCACCGATGTTCCGGATTCCCATCATTTCTATCCGGCAGACAGCGTGATTATCTCCATCAGCCAGGGACCGCAGAACCGGATCGTCAACACTACCAAGGGACTGGCTGCCGACAACCGGGGACTTCTGGTGGCCGATGAGACTGGACACACCACCCGCCCGGGTATTTTCGCCTCCGGCGATGTGGTCAACGGTGCCCGAACCGTCGTGGAAGCCGTTGCCCACAGCAAAGTGGTGGCGGAGTCCATGCATGAGTATATGCAGAGTCTTTTGAAGGAGACGCAGGAAGAATAATATTTCATTTAGCAAAAGCGGCAGATTCATCATTTTTCTCATGAATCCGCCGCTTTTTTACTTTGCAATCATTTTTCACTGTAGAAACACCACTTCTCCGCTACTGCTGCTCTCCTTCATTGGCTTCCTCTGTTACCAGCTCTTCCACCGGAAGCTCACTCAAGTATTCCACCAGCACCACCGCCTGAGGCCAGTTGATGGCAGCTCTTGGATATTTGCTTTTCTTTTCTCCCGCTTCTTTAAAAGCTTTCAGCATCTGCGCCGCCGTCTCCCGGTTCAAAGCACCGCCTCTCCAATGGAATACCAGCTCTTTTCCTTTTTTCGCCGCCTGCAGCGCCCGTTTCTCCACTTCTTCCATTTTCGTAAAGGAAAGTTTCTTCACCCGGTAATAAAATCCGTCACTGACCGTACAAGGCGGAACTCTCCAGATCACCGGCTCGTGGTCACGGAATATTTTTCCATCATCCAGGTTAAAATAGTCGTACCGCATCGGTCCCATGTGGCTTAAGGTATTGTCAAAGGTAGCGTCCAGATGGTAATACGCACCTCCAATCTTCACGATATTCCACGCGTGGCGGTACTTGATGTTCTTCTCTGGATTGGCCTCTGAAATCACCACGATACACCAGATCCCCAGCTGGTCGCAGAGGATCTTCACAGTCTTGGCGATCCCCTCGCATACGCCTACGCCCTGTCCCAGGGGGCCGATGATCTCGTGGGAATAGGATTTCTTCAATTTATCATAGCGGACGTTCTGGCAGATAAAATCGTGGACATACTGCTCCTTTTCCAGTTCCGCCATTGCCACCGCTGGGCGGACCAGTTTCTCTACCCGCGCCTTCATGGCCTTCTGATGGTCTTTGATCTTATTTTTATCGAACAAATACTCCGGTGACAATTCCACATT
>CAKRWX010000313.1 GCA_934418055.1 uncultured Lachnospiraceae bacterium | reverse complement strand
TGGGAATGCTTACCCAGGTCGGAAAGAATGAGCATGAGGACAGTGCAGATGGATTAGTGCAGCTGTTTCAGCTTATTGATGAAGGAAATGTAAAAACGACAATCATTAACAGCCCTATGGGGTAAAGGAGCGATTATATATGGTTTCAAAGGAAATTTTAACCCAATACAGTGATTTGCAGGAAGAAGCAAAAGAAGTGCGTGAGAGAATCGAACGTACTGAAAAGCAAATTGCAAAAATCGAGGAAGAGGGAAATGTTATCGACACTGTAAGCGGCGGAAACGGTGGAATCCAGCATTTTAAAATTGAGGGTTTTCCATATCCTGAGTATAGCAGAAAAAAGAGTTTGCTGTATGTAAGGAAAGCTACGCTTGCAAGTTTGGAAATGGAATTGCTCGAAACGCTGAATCGGGTAGAAGAATTTATTGCCAGTGTTGAAGATAGCCGGATAAGACGGATTATTACACTTCGGTTTATTGAAAATCTGTCATGGAATAAAGTCGCGGACCGTATCGGGGGCGGCAATACGGAAGATAGTGTAAAAAAGTCTTTCTATCGTTTCATGGAAAAGTAAGGTTGTCCTATATGTCCCGATTTTTTTTGTTATAGTTATGATAAGCGAAAAGCGAAAATGAAAAGAAGCCATCGTTGGAGAAAATGAGGTACCCCTCACCCTCAATCCGGCGGTGGCTTCTTTAGTTGGGTGGTGAGTCAGCGTGAGCGAAAAAGAACGTAACATTGAATATCGTGGAAGAATAAAAATCTATACGGATGTAAAAGAAATCACAAAGGACAATGTTATACAGGTTCTTTCTACTGCCATGACGAAGCATGAGACAAATCGCACGCAGATTCGCAACCTTATCAATTTTGAAAAAGGCAATCAGCCGTTAAAACGTGAAAAGAGCGTTCGCAAGGACATTGATATTAAGTCGATTTCCAATCTTGCGCACCAGATTACCGAATTTTGGCTTGGCTACTTCTGGGGAAATCACATGGCATTTGTGCAGAAGTCGGACAAGCACCCAAAGGGCAGCAACCCGACAGATAGTGATTCTGCGATCACTCTTTTAAATGAAATGTACGATGCCGAGGACATGGAAAGTAAAGATCAGTTACTTGCGTATTATTTGGAAGTGTGCGGCGTATGTTGCCAGCTTATTGATATTAAGCGTAACCCGGATGATGAGGATGCTGTATTTGATCTTGTAACATTAAATCCTCTGTATTCGTTTGTTGTGTATTCTTCCGATGCCTATGAGCGACCTATGATGGGCGTATCGTATTCAGAGGACGAGAATGGTTCGAAGATTTTCACTTGTATTACGGATGATGCGATATATGAAATCCGCGACATGGTTGAGATTATAAATAGAACAAAAAAGAGTGAAGGAAAGAAAATAACAGAGGGTAAGGACGGAATACAGGTAAATCCGTTCGGCAGAGTAAACATTGTTGAGTTTGAACGTTCCACGGACCGGACCGGTGTATTTGAACGTCAGCTTGATGAACTGAATGCCTTAAATATTCTCGAATCAGACTTATGCAATGATGTGTCACAGACCACGCAGGCGAATTGGTGGGGCAATGACATTGAATTAGATACGGATGATGATGGAAAAGTAAAAGGTCCGCAAGCCGGACAGTGGATTTTAACCAAAACCAACGGAAATGGCAAGCAACCGAATATTAAGGGACTGGTCCTTAATTACGACTATACCGGCGTTCTTGCCAATATTCAAGCTAAGCATGACGGTATTTTGGAAAGAACGTTCACGCCAAAACAGACAGAGCAGAGCGGCGGTTCTACAACCGGAGCAACCAGCTTGTCCTCTGGATGGACTGCAACCGAAGCGGTGGCGTGCAAACAGGCAGCAATCATCAAGAGAGGTTTCAAAGAGAGGAACCGCCTTGCATTGATTGCAATTAAGAAATCTCCGGTTACAGACCCGGAAAGCCCGCTTTTAAAGTTGAAAAACAGTGATATAGAAATTCGACCAATCCGGCAAAAAACGTTCGATATGGCTACAAAGGTTAATTCGTTGGCTACTATGATTCAAAATCAAGTACATCCAAGAATTGCAATGGAGACTGTTGACCTGTTTAGCAATCTTGCCGAAGCTGTCGAAGATTCAGTGCCGCAGATTCTCGAATATCAAAAGAAAATGAGAGAAAGTGGAAGTCCAAAAAGCAATCAACAACAAAATGCAGATAAAGTTTTGAAAGAATCTGTCAATCCGGATTCAAAACGAATCATGCAGGATTCATCCGACCAGACGGGAAACAGTCCGTTAAAGGACTTATAAGTAGTTAATCAGCACTCACAGAAATGTGGGTGCTTTTTATATGCGCTAGGGAACAGCGCGTTATAAATTTCGCAAAACGTTAGGGAAAACGAAAATCGCAAAACAACTCGTAGGGAAACGAGGATAATCAATCGCAGAAAGCAGAGGTAACAAGATGGAAAAGAAAGAACTTTTGAAAATGAATTTGCAGTATTTTGCAGAGCCGTCATCGGAGCTGCCCAAGGAGGACCCAAAGCTGTTGCCGGAGCCGTCTAAAGATGGTGCAAAGGCCGATGAACCGCAGCCGAGCCTTGAAGAGCAGTTGCAGCAGCTGCGCATCGAAAATGCAAAACTGAAAAAGTCGCAGGAGGTTGCGGCATCAGACGCAGCGAACTGGAAGAAAAAGTATAATGCTACCTTGAGTGACGCTGAAAAGCTGGCGCAGGAAAAGGCTGACAAGGAAGCGGAAAAAGATGCGGAGCTTAACCGACTTCGTAGAGAGAGCGCTGTTTCCAAATTCGAAAAGAATTTCTTGACACTTGGTTACTCACAGGAATTAGCCAAGAAAGCTGCTGAAGCGCAGTTTGATGGCGATACAGACACTCTTTTTGGTGTTCAATCACAGGCACAGGAAGCTATCGTGAGAGCAAAGGAAGCAGAGTGGTATAAGAAGCGACCGGAGGTAAATACCGGCGCTGGGAGCGGTTCTGAAGAGGATCCGTTCTTAAAAGGATTCAATTCATAAATCAGGAAAGAATGAGGTAAAAATATGGCAGTAGAATATGCAAGCAAGTACGGCTCACAGGTAGATGAGCGCTTTAAACTCGGGTCTTTGACCGGGGCGGTTACAAACAATAGCTACGATTTTATCGGCGTAGAGACTGTAAAAGTATTTTCCATCCCTACAGTTGGGATGAATGACTATAAAACTTCCGGAGCC
>CAKRWX010000312.1 GCA_934418055.1 uncultured Lachnospiraceae bacterium | reverse complement strand
CTTCTGGAACCGCTGATACCACCGCTGCCAATGACACCACTTCCGAGAAAAAGGAATTAAAATACGGCAAGGCCGCAGGTCCATACACCGTTCTTTTCGAGGACGCTATCAAGCCGATCCTGGAAGAGCAGGGCTACACCTTCACCGAAGTGGATTTCTCTGATCTTCTGCAGAACGATCTGGCATTAAATGAGGGAGAGATCGATTTTAACGTGGAGCAGCACACCGCTTATGCGGAGAACTTTAACCAGGCCCAGAACGGCGACCTGGTACCGATCTCCCCAATCCCAACCGTTCCGGCAGCGATCTTTTCCGCAACCGAAACCTCTCTTGACAACATCCATGACGGAGCCAAGGTAGCCGTACCAAACGATGCAGCCAACACTGCAAGAGCTTATGTCCTGCTTCAGAAAGCCGGATGGATCACCCTGAATCCGGATGTCGAGCTTTCCACCGTGACCCAGGATGATATTGCAGAGAATCCTTATAACATCGAATTTACAGAAATGAGTTCCACCAACATCCCTGGCGTACTAGATGATTTTGACTATGCAGTTATCACAGGAAGTATCGTATACAACGCAGGTATGGACGCTTCTACCGCACTGCTGCAGGAAGATATCTTACCGCACTTACTGCTTCAGGTTGTCGTAAAGGAGGAAAATAAAGACGCTCAGTGGGCAAAAGACATTGTGGCGGCTTACCACTCTGATGCATTTAAAGAATACTTAGACAAGAACAACAACGGTTTATGGTATGTTCCTAATGAATTATTTGTAACTATTCAGTAGGTCTGCGCACATGCTGCGCTGACCGTAAGAACACATAGGCTAGAAAGCAAAAATCCCATCAGCGAAGCTGATCTGGAATGGATTTTTGCTCGTAACTATGAAGGTACTGAATAGTTACAATTATTTGCAAAATAAAGGAGACCTGCATATGGCACAGAATGAAGCACCAATCATTTTAGACGAAACCGAACAGAAGATCATCAATATCATTGACGCCCACCGGGATCAGATCATTGACTTCGCCAAAGACATTTACACTCACGCGGAGCTTGGCTACAAAGAATTCCGAACTGCCGAAAAATTCGCGAATTTCATGAAAGATCTTGGGCTGCCAACCAAAGAGCATCTGGCAGTTACCGGCGTAAAAGCCTACTTAAATGAAGAAAAGAAGGATAACGTCAGCCTTGCCCTCATCGGCGAATTAGACGCCCTCCGCATCCCGGAGCACAAATACGCAAACCCGGAAACCCAGGGAGCCCACTGCTGCGGACATCACGCCCAGTTAGCCGGAGTCATTGGTGCCGCCATTGCCCTGACGGACCCTGAAGTAAAAGAAAAACTGGATGGCCAGGTAGTTCTCTTCGCCGTTCCTGCAGAAGAATACGGCGAGATCGAATTCAAGAATAAATTGACTGCCGAAGGAAAGATCAAATACGGCGGCGGTAAATGCGAGCTGATCCGAATCGGCGCTTTTGACGACATCGACCTGGACATCGTCCACCACATCGGTGACAAAGACATCAGCGTCGGCTCCAACTCCAACAACGGCTTCGTCTCCAAGGTAATCCGTTACAAGGGTGTCGCTGCCCATGCCGCAGGCGCACCACACTTAGGCGTCAATGCCTTAAATGCCGCCTCCCTTGGACTTTCCGCCCTGGCTTACCAGCGTGAAACCTTCCGTGACAACGACCATGTCCGCATCCATCCGATCATCACCAAAGGCGGAAACTTAGTCAATGTCGTTCCAGATGAGGTGGTCATCGAGACCCTGGTACGCGCAGCCAATAAAGATGCCATCGCAGATGCCGCAGCCAAGACTGACCGTGCTTTCAAATCCGGCGCCTATGCCATTGGCGCCCAGTGCCAGATCACCACAATGCCTGGCTACCTGCCGGCTTTAAGTGCCGAGGCTAATGAGGAAGTCTTAGCCTCCGCCCAGATTGCCTCCCAGTCCAGCAAAAAAGACTACGAAGTAGTAAAACAGGACACTACCGCCCACAGCGGCGGCTCCACCGACGTCGGTGACGTCCAGCACCTCCAGCCGGTTCTCACCTTCAACACCGGTGGAAAAGTAAGCGGACTTCACTCCGTAGACTTCGACATTGTAGACGATGAACTGGCTTATGTAGTCACCGCAAAAATCTTTGCTCTTTCCGCTTACCGCCTGCTGAAAAATGGCGCAGAAAAAGCAAAAGAGGTAGTAGAAAACTACCACCCCATCTTTACAAAAGATACTTATATCCAGTATATGGATTCCTTTATTTCGGAAAGTACAGACTTGTGAAACAATTTCCGCCCGCGGGGGAGTACTCCCGCGGGCGGTTCACGTAAAACGGATCATCGGTCTTTACAGTCCCCATCAGCTTTGCCGCCACCGTGCAGTCTGGACGGAACGCTGTTATGATATTTCTGTCATAACAACAGCTTCCCTTTCACTTCCAGTCCGGTGATCCACGGCTGCTTCAATTCCAACAGCTCCGCAATATTCTTCTGTTTCGGAACCCCAAGGACGATACTTGCCTTGACGATGCCCTTTTCCTTTTGGGAAAATTCGATGCTGCGGATATGAAATCCCATTTCCCCGATACACGCCTTCAATTCCAGAAGCTCCTTCTGTCCACCGGAGATCTCCACGTTCACCGCAGACATCGCCTCCCGGTGCAGCCCCATGATACCTCCCCGTCCTAAAAACATCTCCACTAACACTACGATCACAGAAGTTGCGATCCCCAGATAGATCATACCGGAGCCAACTGCCAGTCCGACGCCTACAGTAGCCCAGATCCCTGCCGATGTGGTGATACCGCTGACACTCTTATTCCTTGCGATAATCATGCCCGAACCTAAGAAACCAATCGCTGTAACCACTCCAGCCGCCACTCGTGACGGGTCCAGCTTCGTATACTCATTCAGCACATCATTGAAGCCATACTTGGAGATCAGCATCATCAAGGCCGACGCCACACCGACTACCGTATGGGTCCGGACACCCGCCGGTTTCCGCCGGTTCTCCCTTTCATGTCCGATCACGCCGCCGCAAAATCCTGCGATCAGCAGCCTGCCGATCATCATCAGTTCCTTCTCCAGTGCAAATTCCATGCAGCTCCATCTCCTGTCTTTTTATGCACAAGCATCACATAGATTGTTTATAAGATATGTTAACAGGTACATTTGCACAGGTCAATGTTCAATTTTCGGAAATTTTTGAACTATTTTTAGAAAT
>CAKRWX010000311.1 GCA_934418055.1 uncultured Lachnospiraceae bacterium | reverse complement strand
CTTCATGTACTGTCATCCGCAGCCTTCCTTTCCTCATTTGCGGGAACACAGTAGCTGTTTCATGCCTTCACAGGTGCAAAAACATCAGTATCTCCCCGCCTTTGTTTTCTTGGATTTTTAAGCAAAGAACTTTCTGATGCTGTTCCCAGCTGTGATACTTAGAAATTTAGAAATTTAGAAGCTTTGCTTATTTGTAAGCATACCACACTTCTCACCAAAAAGAAAGATGGATAACAACTCTTTTTTACAGATTTTTATATTTATATTCATAGTAAAAAACCGGAAAGCCCCTATCTTCATAGCCTCCCGGTTCTATTATTTTTTCCTTTAAAGCGCCGTTCCTTTCTTCGGAACAAACAAGCGGCTCATCTCTGCATGTTCCAACTGTAACAAAGCGATCTTCTTATCAATTCCACCTGCATATCCCGTCAAACTGCCATCGGTACCCACGACCCGGTGGCAGGGAATGATGATGGAGATCTCGTTATGGCCCACAGCTCCGCCCACTGCCTGGGCTGACATATGGGGGAGATTCTGCTTTCCCGCCAGTTTTCTGGCGATCTCTCCGTATGTCATGGTCTGGCCATAGGGAATCTGCAATAAGATCTCCCACACGGCCTGTCGAAAGGAAGAACCACTGGGATGAAGAGGCGGGGTAAATGTCGGGTTCTGGCCTGAAAAATAGAGATCCAGCCATGTTTTGGCCTGTGTTAAAACCGGTGTTTCCTGTGAAATATGCTCCTTTGGCAGTGTATTGGCAACATATTTCTGTCCTTCAAACCACAGCCCCGTAAGTCCAGTCTCATCTGCCGCCAGTAAAATATCGCCCAGTTCTGATTTGTATGTACAAGTATATACCATAATCACTGCTTCCTCCATTTCTCTATTTTTCGTTCCAGTCTGCAACAACATCATCTATGAGCAAACAGGATCTGCTCTTCTATCATTTATAATCTTTCATTCCCGGAATCGCTCCACCAGACACCGCCCACAGATACAGGCTTGCCACACTGCAGTAGGGACTGAACCGTTTCCGGTATCTCTCAAACCGTTTCCGGTCGATCTCCCGGTGATGATAAACCATTCGCAGTCCCCGCTGGATCGCAAGATCATCATAGCTGAAAATATTTGGGCGCTGCATACAAAACAGCAGGATCATTTCCGCTGTCCAGACACCAATGCCTTTCAGACTGCTCAATTCCCGGATAGCGTCCTCATCAGACATCTGCCAAACCGCATCCAGATTGAACGCACCACTATGAACTTTCTGGGCAAAATCCGTGATATACTCTGCCTTCCGAAAGGTCATACCCAGGGACTGCAGCTTGGGAATATCCGCTGCAAGAATCGTCTCCGCATTTACTTCGCCCAGAGCATCCTTCATCCTCTGCCAGATGGTTGCCTGTGCCTTCATGGAAATCTGTTGCCCGATGATATGATGAACCACCGAAGAAAACAGATCCGGATCGATCTCCCTTTTTATCATACCGATCTGGTCGATCACTTCCGCAAGTCTTTTATCTTTGCTTCGGAGATACGAAATTTCGGTCTCCCCATATTCAAAATACATATCCAACCTCCATATGGTTTCCTGATTCTCTCTGTTTTCTGTGATATGCAATCAGACCGCACGTCCCTGTCGCTCAAACCCCCGCATCCATTTTCCACGCAAAAACAGATACAGGAAAATCACCGAACTGATACTCCAGGTCAGCGGATATGCCCAGAAGATCACCCGGATATCGGGAATGAAATGCACCACTACCGTGATATAGCTGACCCGGAACAGGCACCAGACGCAGAGCATAACCAGCATCGGAATAGACGCATTGCCGGAACCGCGAAGAACCGCAGCGATACAATGGGAAAATGCCAGCAGGCAATAAAACAACGCGATGGTCCTGGACTGCATGACACCGTAATGCACCACTTCCGGGTCACTATTGAAGGCTGAGATCAAAACCGGTGCCGCCGTATAGATCAGAATCCCGATCAGCTCCGCAATGGAAATGGAACAGAGAACCCCAAACCAGGCGCCTTTTTTCGCCCGGTCGTACTGCTTTGCTCCCAGGTTCTGGCTCACAAAGGTTGTCAATGCCATGGTAAAACAGGTTACCGGCAGAAACGCAAAACCTTCGATTTTCGAATAAGAGCCGCAGCCAGCCATGGCCATTTTACCGAAAGCATTGATATTAGCCTGCACGAACACATTGGCGATAGCGATCACGGAATTCTGGAAACCGGACGGCACGCCATTCTGGATGATCTGACGCAGCATCTGCCCATCAAAGCCGATCTTCTGAAACTGCAGCCGGTACTCTGCTTTAGTCCGTGTCAGGTGGATCATACAGAGAATGGCACTGGTAAACTGGGAAATGGCAGTCGCCAGCGCTGCTGATCCAACTCCCATTCCCAATCCTGCGATAAAGAAAATATCCAGTACGATATTGACACAGGAGGAAATAATCAGATACATCAGCGGATGGCGGCTGTCACCAACAGACTGCAAAATTCCAACGAAAATATTATACATCACAAATCCAAGAGATCCTGCAAAGTAGGTACGGAAATAGGCGATAGACTGTGGCAGTACATCTGCCGGTGTTCCCATCAGTACCAGAATCTTGGGTGCCAGCAGCATACCAATGGCCGTCAAAGCAACGCCTGCTGCCAATCCAAAAGCCACTGTCGTATGAATGGCTTTCTGTAAGCAGTCCTCTCTCTTCGCTCCGTAATACATGGCGATCACCACGCCAGCACCCATGGCGATTCCATTGATAAAACCAACCATCAGAAAAATCAGATTTCCCGATGAACTGACCGCCGCCAGTGCATTGCTGCCAAGGTAATTGCCTACGATCAGGGAATCAGCGGTATTGTATAATTGTTGAAATAAATTTCCAAGAAATAACGGAATGGCAAAAAAGATAATTTTCCTGGAAATACTGCCTTCCGTCATTCTTGTCTTGCTCTCTGTGTTCATGTCATGTTTTGCTCCTGGTATTCTTTTATTTTCCCTCCTATCATACTTCATTTTTTCATAAAAGAAAAGAGATTTGGAACTACTCCGTTCTCTCCTTTACCGCGATCCAGATCTCACACTGATAATCCGGATCTGAGACATTTTGTGAAGAATACACCTCAACGTACCGTTTATAATTCTAATTCAACGATATATTCCGCAGTGCCTTCTTCAAACTTCTTTTGACCCGTCATATAAAACCCATGCTTCTGATAAAAGGAAATCGCGCGAA
>CAKRWX010000310.1 GCA_934418055.1 uncultured Lachnospiraceae bacterium | reverse complement strand
TTCCGCCGCTCTGTTGTACGCTCTAATGCATTGAACTGCTGTTCGTAGTGCTGTTCCATGACTTTCTGTAAGGGAATTATCGTGTAGAGCAGATTTCCATTTTTCTTGATGCCGTTTTTTGTGATGATTTTAGTATGCTCCGTGACGATGAGCCCGCGTTCCTCCAGCAGTCGGACATAGCTTGCGACGGTGTTTCGGCAGTAGTGAAGATTTTTAGCCATAGTCGCAGTACTTGGATGACACTGGCCAGTCCTTCGGTCTGCATGACGCAGCAGGAAGATGTAGACAGCGATTGATCCACCGGGCAAATCGAAATCGAGAAGCTCGTTGGGGACGGGGAAGCAGTTTTTCACATGCTCCCATCCAACGGGAGGTTTCGTTCTTCTCATGTAATGGCACCGCCCTTCGTGTGCTCCTCCACCCACTGGATGAACTTTTCTTTCGGAACGACCATACGGTTGCCGATATACAGAGTGGGAAAATCTTTTTTGTGCATGAGTTCATATGCACTGGACGGAGCGATACCGAGTGTTTTTGCAACAAGATCTGAGTTGAGGAACAGCGGCAGTTCATCGTAGCTTTTGTAGACAGATGATTTCATTTTTGATTTTCCTTTCTTTTTTGTTTTGATTTTGATTGGCCGCACACCGTACACCTTCCTGCCCCAGACTTTCTGCGGCGTTGTCCCGTGTCGGCACGCTCCCCCTTGCGGATCTTGGCGCTGCTTCCCTCACGGTGTATGCACTCCGGCTGCGGGTATTCAGTTGTCGAGGTGTCATGAAACTTTTCACTTTCGCTGTGTTCAACTTTATGTTAGAATAATTTCAAGGCGGCTTACATCAGGAAGTGATCTTTGAGGAGGTATCGGCATGGCTTCGGAATTGTACTTGATGGAGGTGGGCGATGGACGTTATTCCATCCTGCTTTGTGATGATGGGTCAATCACGCAGATGCCTGAACTGACTCCCGCGGAGACCTTGATCGCCTTTTCTGAACTGGACTATGCCGGCTACCGCAAAGTGGTGCGGTGGCTGCGGAACGAGCATCCTCTGTTTGAGGAGCGGATCGATATTCCTGTGAGCGACTTAGAGGACTTTGCTGCAGAGGCGATTTTGCTGACACCAGATTTGTGTGAGATCGATCCTGTGAGCGGATTTGTTGTGACGGACATTCTGCACCGGACTTTGCAGGCAGAGGATGACGGCACGGCGATGTTTCTGCTGGCTGCTGGACAGGAGATCCTGCGGGTGATGGAGGAACCGTTGCGTGTACAGAATTATCTTCGGAATATCATGGAGGTCACCTTTGACGGCACGGCTGGATCGACACCGGCGGAGCAGTATGAAAACCTGCGGGCGGCTTATGCCGACATTGCGCGGATCTGCGATCCGGCAAAGCTGCCGCAGTTGGAAGAACCACGGTCGTTTCGGCTTCGCAGCCTGATGGAGCTGCGGATGCTGGTGCTGGCGCTCTACTTCGAGCAGGACAACCAGCGGGTCTGCCGATGTGACTACTGCTGGGGCTATTTCATCCCGAAAACGAAAAAGGCCACCCGGTACTGTGACCGGGTGACCGATGGGCAGAGCTGCAAACAGCGTGGCGCAAATCTGGCAAGGCTGGATAAGACTTCGGAGGATGAGGCACTTCTGGTTTGTAAAAAGCTGCGGGACAGAATGTATTCCCGCCTGCTCCGCTGGCAGGACGCGGCACCTTCTGAGCGTTCCAACCTGATACCCATGGACTACGAGCAGTACGACCAGTGGAGCGAGAATGCTCGGCTGGCACGGGAGGAATATGTTCAGGGAAAATTGACCGCAGAGGAATTCCTGCGAAAGATCGACACCACCCATGAGCTGACGAGCTACGAGGTGGACAAGATCGACCTGCCCGATGAGCCGAGCATGTGGCAGCGGCTTGTTGCAAAGGACTTTACTTTTGACCCGGAGCGGTATTATCCGGAATCTTACGCGCATCTGAACCTGAACGATGAAGCCCCCCAGTGGAAGATCTTTTCGGCAGAGGAGCTGCGCCGCCGTGACCAACAGGGACACCAGAGTTTGAAAGAGAAATACAGGAAATGAGAAACACTCGAGGCTGGTTAAGATAACCAGCCTCGAGTGCTTTTATTGTCTTCAGCAGCGCAGAATATTGCGTTGCTATTCAGTTGTCGAGGTGTCATGAAACTTTTCACTTTCGCTGTGTTCACCTTTATGGCTGAATAATTAGAATAAATGCGAGAGAACTCGAAAAGAGTTTTCCCGCATTTATTTTTTTATCTATTTGCATGGAAAAGGAGGAGGCGAGCGGCTTGGGCAAGAGACATAAGCACGGCGGACGAAACCGCGCCTATCGTGCCGTGGCCCGCGACGTATGAGGAGGGGGCACATGAAGAAACCGAATATCCTTGACCGGGCGATCATGACCATGGCTCCCGTCCACGCGGCGAAGCGGGCGGCGGCGAGGGTCGCACTGAGCGTAATCAAAAGCGGGTACGGCAGCTACGGAGCCAACCTGACGAAAAAGAGCATGAGAGGCTGGATGTACCACGGCGGCAGCGCCAAGGAGGACATCGAGGACAACATCGACATTCTGCGGCAGCGGAGCCGAGACGCTTACATGAGCATCCCAACGGCAACGGCGGCGCTGAAAACCATGCGGACGAACGTGGTGGCGGGTGGATTGATGCCTGCGCCGCAGCTTGACAGCGACTATCTGGGACTGGACGAGACGGCGGTGGAGAAGCTGCAAGCGCAGTTCGTGCGGGAGTTCGCCCTGTGGGCGGACACGCCGGTATGCGACGCGGAGAGGATGGACAACTTCTATCAGCTCCAGCAGCTCGCCTTTTTGAGTTACCTGATGAACGGCGACACCATTGCCCTGCTACCTATGAAGCATCAGGCGGGAGCGCCGTATGACCTGCGTGTGCGGCTGATCGAGGCAGACCGAGTATGCAGCCCGGACGGCTTTGACAGGCTGATGCCCTGCACGGTGCAGGGCTACGAGGTACAGAGCATCGTACAGGGCGTGGAGACCGACGCGGACGGCAGCGGACGGCATGGTGACGGCATACTGGATATGCAACCGGCATCCGCTGGGCAGCAACAGCGCCGTGGACGCGGCGGGGCTGACGTGGCAAAGAGTGGAAGCCTACGGCGATACAACCGGGCGGCGGAACGTGCTGCACATCATGAGCCGCGAGCGCATCGGCCAGCGGCGGGGCGTTCCCCTGCTGGCCCCTGTGCTGGAGAGCCTGAAACAGCTTGGACG
>CAKRWX010000309.1 GCA_934418055.1 uncultured Lachnospiraceae bacterium | reverse complement strand
CAGGCAAGGCGAAGCTGCACCCCGGCATAGGTGTGGATGGCGTTGTCGATGCAGCCGTGGTTGGGGCAGTAGCAGCCGGTCATGCCGCTGTTTGCAGCATTGACGATGGCATCGCACTTGAGGGTGGTAATATCGCCCTGCCAGAGGTACAGCCCCGGCTGAGCGGGTGTCAGGTCAGCCGCATCTGTGATGCCCTTTGCGGCGGTCTCGGTTTGCAGATACTCGTCCTGCATTTTCAGGAAGTCTGTGCCGATGGGCCGTGGTTCACGGATATTCAGCAGACCTCGCAGGAGCTGGCGCTGACTGTTTGCATCTGCCGGAATGTTCATGTCCCGGTATTCCGGGTTTTCCTTCAAAAGCGACTGGATCAAAAACAGCCGCCGTTCACTCTGGTTCACTGCTTTTCCACCGCCTTCACCGGGCAGTTTTCATAGCAGGCTCCGCAATGCAGGCAATGCTCCGGCTGAATGGTATATTTTTCACCGGGAATAATGCACTTCTGCGGACAGTGTTTCAGGCAGGTGCCACAGCCGATGCAGGAATTTGTGATGTGATAACCTTTCTTTTTCGTCTGTGCCTGCCCCACGGTATAGGTCTCCCGGAAAATAGGATTTACGCCCAAATTGAAATATTCAATGGTGAAATCCTTCAGTTCAAAGATGATACCGATATTCCGGGTGTCTCCGGGATATACATTCGCAAGATACGGCTGTTCGGCGAATATCGTATTGATTTTTTCCTCCTGATTTTCCGCAGGCACCGCCTTGCCGGACAGACGGATCATTTCTTTGAACCGGGTATAAGCGAGGATCTGCACCTGCCCATCCGACAGCAGCTCGTCGCAGAACTCCTTACCCCGTGCAGTGAAAAAATAGAGAGAATCCGTCTCATAATGGATGGCACTGATGCAGCGAATCTGCGGTGCGCCGGTCTTATCTACGGTGGCAAAGGACAATACCCCGCAGAGCTTCATTTTTTGTAAACAGATTTGTGCATTCATTCCTCGATACCTCCAATACGGATCACACGCCCCTCTTTGCGCGGCTTCGGGGCGGGGTGGTTGTCGCCCTCACGGGGATAGCCCAGCAGCAGCTGCATCACGGCATAGCGGTCGGTGGGAATGTTCCACTGCCGCAGAATTTCCTGTCCGTAGGGGTCGGCAAAGGCCGTCCAGCCCTGCCCGATGTAGCAGCTGCCTACGCCAAGTGCGTCTGCTGCCAGCATCATGTTTTCGGCGGCGACGGCGCAATCGTCCACCGAGAAGAGAAAATCCTTCGGGGCAAACAGTGTAATGACAGTAGGTGCATCGTAAAAGGCATTGATGAGCTTGGGGTCGTCCGCAATGCTGGGCTGTTCGCGGGAAACGTAGCTGGTGGCGGTTGCCATGCGGGGATTGGAGTTTGCCCGCTTGATCTTGCCCAGCCGCTGGTTGACCTCCTTGTCCTGACAGACGGCGAAAATTACGCCCTGCCGCCCGCCTGCACTGGGCGCATACAAGCCAGCCTGTAAAATCTGCTGGAGGGCTTCTTCCTCGATCTGGCGTGTATCAAACCGCCGGATAGAACGGCGGTGAAGGATCGTCTGCATAACATCCATCATCTCAAAGAACCTCCTTCCAGCACTGCGGATCGGCGGCATAGAAGTTGCCGGTCTTGCCGCTGGCAACAGCCGGGCAGCCCCGGCAGAATGCCAGCAGCTCGCATTTTGCGCACTTTTCAAACTTTGTGTAGTCGCGGTACTGCTCCATCTGGCAGACCCACACATCGGCAAGCCTGTCGTCAAAGACATTGCCGACCTTGCTGTTCTGGACACGGCGGCAGGCGTACACATCGCCCGTAGGCAGAATGGTCAGATGGCAGTTGCCGCAGTTGCAGCCGCCGTAAATCATGCCATCTTCAATTCCTTCCGGGATCTTGAAAGTGCCCGTTTCATACTCGTACAGCGTCCAGAGGTGGTCTTTTTTGTTGAAGTAGGTGGTGCAGCCGGCAGCCTCGTATTCCTTGAACTTTTTGTCGCAGTCAGCCAGCAGTTTACGGTAACGCAGCGGCTCGATGCCGGTGTCCTTTTCCTCGCTGGTGGGGCAGTAGCGGGCAAAGGCAAATACGTTTGCGCCTGCGGCTACAACAGCGTCGATGATGCCGGGAACCTCGTCAATGTTCGTGCCGGAAACCGTGGTCATCACCACGGAACGGATGCCTGCCCGGTTGATGCAGCCGATCTTCTCCAAGGTGGTGTCAAAGCTGCCCGGCTTGCGGAACCAGTCGTGGGTTTCCCGCAGGCCGTCAATGGAGAGCTGGTACTTCTCGCAGCCGTAATTTTTCAGCCGCTGGCAGACGGCATCGTTCAGGTGGAAGGGGTTGCCCAAGATCGTAAAGGGGATGTCGTGCTGCTTGAGCAGACCCAGCAGCTGCCAGAAATCCGGGTGCAGGATCGGGTCGCCGCCCGTAATATAGAAATAGGGCAGACGGTCATGAACCTCGCAGAAATCCAGGCAGTTATAGAAGGTCTCCTGCATCTCGGCCCAGCTCATGGAATCCAGATGCTTGCAGGTGTTTTCGGAAAAGATGTAGCAGTGCTTGCACCGCTGGTCGCAATCATCGGTGATATGCCACTGGAAGGAAAAATACTGTTTCATACCGTTGCCCTCATTGTTTCAAAAAATTCCCCGGATCACTCCGGGGATGGGGAGTTGTGCCGGGGTGATTACTTGTCGGATGCGCCGCAGCCAGTGCCGCAGGCAGCAGGCTTCTTTTCCTCGGTGGGCTTATCGCCAGCACCGCAGGCAGTGCCGCAAGCGGCAGGCTTCTCGGTGGGCTGATCGCCAGCGCCGCAGGCAGAGCCGCAAGCAGCGGGCTTCTTCTCCTGCTTGTCAGCAGCGCCGCAAGCGGTGCCGCAGGCAGATGCGGTGGAAGACTTCTTTGCCCAGCCGAACAGATTGGAAAGTGCCATAAGATGTTACCTCCGTAAATTATTTTCGGACTTCGCTGTCCGTGATCTCAGTATAATCCGATAGCATACAGCTGAAAAGTACGCACCTTTTTATTACATAGTTACTTTTAGGTAACCGTCTTGCGCTTTTGGAAGAGGGTAGTTATAATAGGCATATAACATTCTTTTGGAAACTGTTGGAGGTGCCCTATGAAGACCAAAGAAGAATTGCCCGCCTGCCCGGTGGCCACCACCGTTTCCCTCATTGGCAGCAAGTGGAAGCTGCTCATCATGCGAAACTTGTTGATGCGGCCTTGGCGGTTCAATGAGCTGCGCAAAAGCTTGGACGGCAT
>CAKRWX010000308.1 GCA_934418055.1 uncultured Lachnospiraceae bacterium | reverse complement strand
AAGATCCTGTGGCCGAAATTGTCCTGGATCTCCTCAATGGATTCGGTGATGGGATCGGCTGGCGGCAGCAGGGACAGATGCAGCTTCCTGCGGTCGGCCCGGTCTGGTGTTCTGGCAAGCAGCCCTTTCTGGCACAAACTTTCTACTGCCTGGGAAATGTGGCTTTTGGAAAGCGCCCGCAGTTCAGCCATGTCTGCCGCAGTGTCAAGACCGGGATTATTTTTCAAAAATGTAATAATGGTGGCTTCCATCTTTGTAAGGCCATACTGTTCGCAGATGCACTGGATGCACTCGTCATGGAATTTGCTGATGCGCCGCATGGTCTGCAGATATTCGGTTGCCTGAAACATAGGAGAATCCTCCTCTCTGCAAATAGTTCAAAATATAAAAGTTCAAAAACGAACTATTTATAACAGGATTATAGCAGAGAAACGAGAAATGTCAAGACAATAGAAGACTGACTAATAGAAATTCATTGCAAAAGCTAATAAATAAGACAGATAGTTTGCGGAAAAAGAAAAATGAGAATAAATTTTGAAATTTTTTTGAAAAACTGTTTGACAAATCGAAACACGCGTATTATACTGCAACCAATCAAACCGTTGAAGCGGAGATAACGGTAATTATGATTCCACAGAGAGCCCGCGTTGCTGAGAGTCGGGTGAAACACAGATTATCAAATGGACCGCGGAGGGTGCAGTCAAATGAAACGGAGACCGTAAACATGATGTAACTGTGAAGGTACAGAACAGTTGCGAAATATCAGGAAATCCGGGACAAAGTATTCTGCAACGTGTGGGCATACGTCAGTTGCCGGGGATATGTTGGTATCCTGCAGAGGGCACAGTTTGAAAGGCTGTGAATCAAGGTGGCATCGCGGATAAGGGATTACGGAAACCGGATCGTCAGATCTGGAAGCAAGTGAAATGATCAGAATTATTCGTCCTTGACAGAACTGAACAAAACAGGTCTGTCAGGGACGTTTGTGCATATGGAAATAACGCAAAGCTCTTCTGGCAGAAAAACCAGAGGAGCTTTTTTCGTTGCCAGGCAACCACAAAAAACGGTCGATGGCAGGCCCTGGGGGGGGTCTTGACAGGAATCTTACAGGTCAGAATATGGCGCAGTGGAGACCGAACGAAGCCAAAGCTCCCACACAGGAGGAGACGTGCATGAGAATATTACCAGAATTAAGTGACGCGATGAAAATAGCCGCCCAGGGCATTTACAAAGTGCTTCCGGTCAGCTGTGAGATCTTGTCGGACATCTGTACTCCCATCGAGGCATTAAAGAAATTAAAAAAGGTGTCTGCCCACTGCTATATGCTGGAATCTGTGGTGGAAAGGGAAAAATGGGGGCGCTATACATTTTTGGGATATGATCCGACCATGGAGATCACCCAGACTGGTGGCGATGATCCGTCAGAGCAGATCCGGCAGATATTAAAGGAGCATAAGAGTCCCAGATTTTCCTATCTTCCATCCTTTACCGGTGGTCTGGTGGGATATTTTTCCTACGATTACCTGGGTTACAGCGAGCCAGGCGTGCGGATGCAGGTGGAGGACGGCGAGGCATTTAAGGATGTGGATCTGATGCTGTTTGACAAGGTGATCGCCTTCGATAACTTCCGTCAGAAGCTGATCCTGATCGTCAATATGAAACTGGCAGACGGCGAAGAGGGTTACGAAAAAGCTGTGGAAGAGCTGAAGAAGATGGCAGAGCTTCTAAGACATGGAGAGATGGAAAAAGAGCCTGGTGGTCATCTGATGGGGCCGGTGACACCGTTATTTAACGAGAAAGAGTATTGTCAGATGGTGGAGAAAGCCAAAGAACACATCCGGGAAGGTGACATTTTCCAGATCGTCCTCTCTAACCGGCTTAGCGCACCGTTTGAGGGAAGCCTGCTAAACACCTACCGGGTGCTGAGGACCATGAATCCGTCACCGTATATGTTCTATTTTTCCGGAACAGACGTGGAGGTGGCGGGCGCGTCACCGGAAACCCTGGTGAAGCTGGAGAACGGAGTGCTGCAGACCTTCCCGCTGGCAGGTACAAGACCGAGAGGCAAGACGGAAGAAGAGGATCTGGCGCTGGAGAAAGAACTTTTAGAAGATCAGAAGGAGCTGGCGGAGCACAACATGCTGGTGGATCTTGGCAGAAATGATCTGGGCAAGGTCAGCCGGTTCGGAACGGTAAAGGTGGAGAAATTTCACTGCATTGAGCGATATTCCCATGTGATGCATATCGGCTCTACGGTACGTGGAGAGATCCGGCCGGATAAGGATGCGCTGGATGCCATCAGCGCAGTGCTTCCGGCGGGAACCTTATCGGGAGCGCCGAAGATCCGGGCGTGTCAGATCATCGGAGAACTGGAAAATAACAAGCGGGGCATCTACGGAGGCGCCATCGGATACATTGATTTTACAGGAAATATGGACACCTGCATTGCCATCCGCATCGCTTATAAGAAAAATGGCAAGGTATTTGTCAGAAGCGGCGCCGGGATCGTGGCGGATTCCGTACCGGAGAAGGAATATCAGGAGTGTATCAACAAAGCCAGGGCGGTGGTGGCTGCCCTTCAGGAAGCAGAGGAGGCGGACTAAGTGATCTTATTGATTGATAATTATGACAGCTTTTCTTACAACCTGTACCAGCTGATCGGTGAGATCGAGCCGGAGATCCGGGTGATCCGGAATGATGAGATGACTGTGGACGAGATCCGGGGGTTGGCTCCTGACGGCATGATCCTTTCTCCGGGACCTGGACGGCCGGAGGATGCGGGGATCATCGTGGAGGCGGCGAGGACTTTAGGAAAAGAGATTCCGGTATTAGGGGTGTGTCTGGGGCATCAGGCGATCTGCCTTTCCTTTGGAGCCATGATCACTTACGCAAAGCAGCTGATGCATGGCAAACAATCCCAGGTACGGTTTGATCAGAACTGTCCATTATTTGAGGGAATCCCGGAAATGGCTCCGGTAGCCAGATACCATTCCCTGGCGGCGGATGTGGAGACCATTCCGGATGAACTGCGGGTGACGGCAGTGACCGAAGATGGAGAAGTGATGGCGGTACAGCACCGGGATTATCCGATCTTTGGAGTACAGTTCCACCCGGAATCCATTATGACGCCGGATGGGAGAAGGATGCTCGAGAACTTTATAAGACTGGCGGAAAATTGATCGAAATGGAGGAATTGTTATGATTAAAGAAGCAATCGTGAAAATTGTAAATAAACAGGATTTAACCTACAAAGAGGCATACACCGTCATGAACGAGATCATGAGCGGCGAGACGACACCAACCCAGAAT
>CAKRWX010000307.1 GCA_934418055.1 uncultured Lachnospiraceae bacterium | reverse complement strand
ACATCTTTCAAGCGCATTTGCTCTTGATTCTTAATGCAGAGCTTTGTAAGGAAAATTAGAGTTTCTTCAGAAAGATTCAGCATCAAGCCGCTACGCCCCCTACTTTTCAGATACTTGTGACAGTACCTCTCAAATTTTGAAGAATAGGAATCGTAGGCTCTGACTCGTACACTGTTTTCAAACTGGCTTTTTATACTATCAAACAAGAATTTAACAGATGCATCTGTTGCACCATGATCTGCGCTACCTTTTTTTACTTCGTTCATTTCAGCGCAATCTTTGATATTTTCTCTGTATAGCTTTGTAACCTCATCAATTTGTTCTGAGATTATACTGTCTAAAGCCGGATCAGAATCAATAATCTGTTTCAGGTCAATGTAATCCACCAACTCTGCACCTGGCTCGGTATGATTGAGAATTTCCAACGTTACAGCATGCGCGAAGATCTTATCAATTGAGTTCTGTAACTGTTGCCATCCTTCGGTGAAGCACTGCCTACTCTGACTTGTCTTTTCCCATTCCAAACAGAAATACAGTGGGACAGGATCGGTTCTACTACCATACAAAAAGCGATTCAGCTGTAATGCTGTTTGAGCAGTGTAGGTAAAGAAATAGAACTCAAACAGTTCTACAAGATACTCTCTGGATCGCTTTGGGTTCTCGATGATATACTTGAAATCTCCTTCGAAAACATTCTTTAGAGAATCTGTTACGCGGAAATACGGAACTGACTGATCTGTTTCTCTTTTTGTCCTCTTCAGTTTTGATAGAACCAGCTTTTCGATAACATTACTCGCATCCAAAGACTGTTGATGAGCTCGAATCAAAAGCTCCTTTAATTTTCCTTCGTCACCCAGAACATCCGCAAGATATTCAATCACCTTAAGTTCACTGGGATTGTCACAAGGAGTCTGCTCCAACATTTTTAAGCAAAGTGGTCGCATCCTTCCATTATCATCAAAGAAGAGTATTTTAATCACTTCAGCGAACCTGTCTTCTTGCCCCTGTTCAATTTCAGTATCGTCTATTTCTATAAGCGAAGTAATCAGCATATCTGCGGTAATCTCTTCCGGTTTCTCGCCTTCAATTCTGCATAAAAGCGCCCCGATCAAGTTATTCAACTCTAATACCGGTTCACTATTAGGATGCGTGACAAATGGAAAGAGCTTGAAACGATTGCCAGTTTTGTGGGAAAACTGTCCTTTGGAATCAAACATTTTCCCCTGCAAAAACTGTTTTGCACTTAAAGCATAGTCCATTATCACACCACCTTAAATTCATACCCAAATTCGGTCTCTTCAAAAACCATTTTAACACTTTGGACCCCATCTTTAGGAATAATAGTAATGCGAGAAGACTTATTCCCAAAGTCAATGAGTTGCTGTATGAAGCTAACAAAATCCGCATGACGATTCTTATCTTGAATTGTTGGACGGTATCCTTCTCGCATATTGCAAATCAATTCAAATAAGGCAAAATCAACACTGATCGTTACAACCTTACTTTGATCATCGCGCCTAAAACCTAATCTCAAATTCGGAAAGAACCGATTGATTGTCCCATCAATGTGTTCTGCACTTTTATTAATTGCAGACTTGAGTTGGAGCTGTTCCAAAATCCAAACCTGATCATTGGAATCATCAATACAAATATAATCATCATCAAATTGACCATTCCAGCTCATAACTGCTTTTTTCGTTGCCTCATAGAGCTTACCAAGTTTTTTCTCATCGCCACAATTTTGCCAATAAAGATACCGAATGAACTCGTCCATATGCTTGCGCTTTTTCGAAGCAGCATCTGTTTGAGAAAAATGTTTAAGCCGAACGATGAATCGATAAATAACTTTCTTCAATTCAGGCTTAATTCCACCTAAAACAGATACATTAGCCAAGTTATTGAGGACGCTATATGGAGTGTTAGCGGTTGCCGCGCAGAACTCTTTTTCAATATTTTCTATTGTGTGAAAGTGCGTCGCACTTTCATCAAGCAAAGAATTACGCTCCAGTAATATGTCATGGGTTTTCAGCTCATTAATTAGCCCAGAGATGTCCGTATATTCATTTAGCAGCATGGGTGTTGACCAACCAATATAGTTGGTCAAAAAAACGACGTCATTGACACCAACCCTTATCTGAGACTGGTCAAAATCCGGATGCACAATCAAATCATATATCAAGTTCAACACTTCTCGTGTAGATACGATTGCCTTGTCAGCAATTACGACCTCAATGATGCGTCTAATCAGGTAATCCTGAACTGCTTGATTAGATAAAAACTCGTAATTATGTCTGACCGGACAACGAGCTGCTACAGGGCAATTGCTGCACGACGAACAAGCCAGATAAAACGGATTTTCATCTGGCTGAATAAACACTTTAGAAAACAACTGCTTCAAGAACGCTGCCTCTGGTCCGTTTTCTCCGAGAGAAAAGACCTGATAATCGGCGAAGCTGACATATTGAAAAGCACTATTTTCCTTATAGCCGACACTATGAGAAAACCCTGAAATTATATCATTCGAGAGAACAAATTCCTTAAGAGCAGAAAAGTTCTTGCTCTTTTCAGAATCAATAAAATTATTGAGTGTTCCAAGATTGATAGCAATAATCATTCTCTTACCATCATCTTTACAATAGTTTTCATCATTAAATGGCGAAAGCTTTTCTGCAAGAGTTTCGATCGAAGTCATCGTTGGTTCTGCACTCTCAGTAGCGTCATTATAAGGCTCGTAATCTGCTAATAATTGTTCAGAATCAGAATTCTTCAGAAAAGAGATAAGATGAGATTTTCCATCGCCTGCACTACCACACAAAAGCACAAGACACTTTCCTTGACGGTCATTTATATCACGTAAAAGCTCTCTTAGTTCCTTCTCAACCTGACGTTCAACATGCAGATATTCCTTAAAAGGATCAAACTTCTTTGTGCTTTCAACCGATTCTGCTGACAGTTTTCTCAGCTTGCTCAATTGAGTAACAAATTCACAGGACACAAATCTTCCTCCCTCTGGATTCATATTGCATATAAACTAAAGTTATGGTTCATAAAACTCATTTTCGGATGATACTTATACGTAGCAAACAAAAAATTTTCAGAAAATCATACAATAATCCAGTTAATATTATATTCTCAACAGTGTTGATAGTCAAGATATGGCAAAGTCATTCTACTCTTAAGTATGCCACTCTTCTGCTTGTTGGGGAAGTCTCCACTCCGTTCCGGTCCGCGCAAAACCGAGCTCGGGTCTTTGACACCTCTTTCCTCTAAAAATACCCTGCAAGCCGCATAAATGCTTATATTTTTTTGTCAATTTCGTCGTTTTTACATATAGGCTTTTTGGTCTTTCTACGGTATA
>CAKRWX010000306.1 GCA_934418055.1 uncultured Lachnospiraceae bacterium | reverse complement strand
ATCCCGGACTACCAGATGTCCGCCATGCTGATGGCCGTTTATTTCCAGGGCATGAACGATGAGGAGACCACAGAGCTGACACTTGCCATGGCTCATTCCGGCGATATGGTGGATCTATCCCCGATCAAAGGCGTGAAAGCCGATAAGCACAGCACCGGCGGCGTTGGCGATAAGACGACCCTGATCATCGGGCCGATCGTGGCGTCTTTCGGTGTAAAAGTGGCGAAAATGAGTGGACGGGGCCTTGGTCACACCGGCGGAACGGTGGATAAGATGGAGAGTATCCCGGGGCTTCAGACCAGCATTGAGCGGGACGAGTTCTTTGATATTGTAAATAAGTACGGAATCGCAGTGATCGGCCAGTCCGGCAACCTGGTTCCGGCAGATAAAAAGCTGTATGCCCTTCGTGACGTGACGGCTACCGTGGACTGCATTCCACTGATCGCTTCTTCCATTATGAGCAAGAAGCTGGCAGCGGGAAGTGACGCCATTGTGTTGGATGTGAAGACCGGAAGCGGCGCATTTATGAAGACGGTCGAAGATTCCAAGAAACTGGCTGAAAAGATGGTTTCCATCGGTACCATGGCAGGTCGGAAATGCTGCGCAGTCATCACAAATATGGATATTCCGCTGGGACATGCCATTGGCAACTCCTTAGAGGTGATGGAGGCCATTGACACCTTAAAGGGCAACGGTCCGGCTGATTTAACAGCAGTATGCCTGGAACTGGCTGCCAATATGCTTTACATGGCTGGAAAAGGAAGCCTGGAAGAGTGTCGGAAGCTGGCAGAAGGTGCCATTGCGGACGGAAGCGCTCTAGATGCCCTTGCCAACATGGTCAAAGGCCAGCATGGTGATGAGAGCTACATTTATCACCCGGAGAAATTCCCACGCGCGGCTCTTTCCAGAGAGGTGAAAGCAGAAAAAGACGGTTATGTCTGCCACATGGATACCGAAAGCATCGGCATCGCATCTGTGTGCTTAGGCGCAGGAAGAAGCAAGAAGGACGATGTGATCGATTACAAAGCAGGCATTATCCTGAAGAAGAAATACGGCGAGCCGGTGAAAGCCGGAGACACGCTGGCAGTGCTTTACGCTGACGAGGAGAAGTTATTTGCGGAGGCGGAGAAGAAGCTTTTGGCGGCGTATGAGATCGGTGATGTGAAACCGGCGGAGGAGCCGCTGGTGTATGACCGGGTAACCGCATAGTTGTTATAAAAGAGGATTAAAATGTTATATCAGATCAATGATGGAACCGTAAGCCTGGGCGGCAATGTGATCCTGGATCATGTTGATTTTGAGATCCGGGGGACGGAAAAGATCGCGGTGGTGGGTGCCAATGGAGCGGGAAAAACCACACTTTTGCAGGTGCTTTCCGGGGAGCTGGAGCTGGACGGCGATGACAAGCGGATGGGGCCCGGAATCACCATGTCCCGCAGACTGACAGTGGGGATGTTAAAGCAGGGTGTATTCACCGGAGATGACCGGACGGTGGAGGATGAGCTTTTAGCGGCCTGTCCGTGTAAGGATACCTTTGAACGGGAACGGTTTGAATACGAACAGGAATATGACCGGCTTTTCACAGGATTTGGTTTGAAAAGAGAGGACAAAAAGAGACTTTTGTCCTCTTTTTCTGGTGGAGAAAAGACCAAGATCGCCCTGATCAGGCTGTTGCTGGAAAAACCGGATATCCTGATCCTGGACGAGCCCACCAACCATCTGGATATTGAAACGACAGAATGGCTGGAGCAGTATTTAAAGCAGTATGAGAAGGCTGTGGTGATGGTGTCCCATGACCGTTTTTTCTTAGACCGGACAGCAGAGGTGGTTTATGAACTGGAAGACGGCCATCTGACCCGCTATCCGGGCAATTATACCCATTATAAAGAGGAGAAGCGGAAGAATCTTCAGATCCAGAAGAAAGCTTATGAGAAGCAGCAGGAAGAGATCAGACACTTAGAGGAACTGATCGAGAAATTTAAGCATAAGCCTACGAAAGCGTCCTTTGCCCGGTCCCGGAAGAAAATCCTGGAGCGGATGCCGAAGGTGCCAAAGCCTTCTGACCATGAGGAGCATATCTTCACAGGGGAGTTGACGCCTGCCATGCTGGGAAGCAAATGGGTCTTTGAATCGGAGCATTTAAAGATTGGTTATGACCGTCCGATCATGGAGATCACCATGCGGATCAAGAGAGGTCAGAAGATCGGGATTCTGGGAAAAAATGGTGTGGGAAAGACCACATTTTTAAAGACAGCCGCCGGTTTTTTGCCGCCGGTTTCCGGTGAGTACCAGATCGGCAATCAGGTGACGATCGGATATTTTGACCAGAATTCGGCCCAGATCCAGTCAGAAAAGACGGTATTAGAGCATTTCCATGAGCTGTTTCCGTCCATGACGGAGAAAGATGTGCGGCAGACGTTAGGCGCGTACCTGTTTGGTGGAAAAGATGCGGCAAAGAAGGTCAGCAGTCTGTCGGGGGGTGAAAAATCCCGTCTGGTGCTTGCAGAGCTTCTGCAGAGCCGTCCGAATTTCCTGATTCTGGATGAGCCGACCAACCATATGGATGTTGCGGCGAAGGAGACATTAGAATCCGCATTCCGGGCGTATACGGGAACGATCCTGTTTGTGTCCCATGACCGGTATTTTTTAAAGCAGGTGGCAGAATCTGTGATGATCTTTGAAAACCAGACGGTGATGTATTATCCGTTTGGCTATGAGCATTACCTGGAAAAAAAGGAAAAGCAGGGGAAGCACGAGAGCCTGGCGGCGCAGATCAAAGCCGAAGAACAGGCGCTGATCGCCGGAATGCGGGCGGTTCCCAAGGCGGAACGGCACCGGTTGAAGGAATTTTCCACGGAAGAGGCGTATACGGACTGGAAGCTGCGGCTGGCGGCAGAACCGATGGGGGCGGCAAAAGAGCAGGTAGAGATACTGTCGGAGACTCTGGAGCAGATGGTGATGCAGTGGCAGCAGTCTGAGGGCTTCTGGAATGGAGATGTCTGGGATGAGGAAGAGGCGTACCAGGAGCGGCTGCGGCAGTATGAGGAAGCTGTGGAACGGTGGCAGCAGGCGTGTCTGGAGTGGGCGGAAACGGCTATGGAATGGGAGCCTGGTGACGGGGGAGAAGAAGCACGGAGCGCAGGTAGGATGCGTGATGTGAGAGACAACGAGACCTGCGAAGAAGAAGCGGGAACGGAAAAACAGGAGGACACAGGTATATGAAAATTATCGGACACATCCGGACGGATTTTCCAAGCAAGTTCGGCATTCCTCGCCAAAGCGGATTAATTGAAACATTAAAAGGAAAGATCATCCTGGAACCAGAATACCGTAATCCTCAGGTCTATAAAGGAATCGAAGAATTTTCCCACA
>CAKRWX010000305.1 GCA_934418055.1 uncultured Lachnospiraceae bacterium | reverse complement strand
GCCACGTAGAGAATCGATGACTCCCCGCATATACTCCTTAAATGCCTCTGGTTTTACACATAAAGTTCCTGGAAAAGCGCTCAAGGACAGCGAGTCTCCCACAGGGATCGTAGGTCCTAAAAAGGCACCGGTTTTCTCTGCCACCATCTCACCAAGACGCTGAGCCACCATAAAATCGGATCCCATGGGAAGATGAGGACCGTAAGCTTCGATTGCTCCAGAAACCAGAATCACGCTTTTCTCTGTTTTGCTTCTCTCCTCAAACTCCATCCATGTCATATCACTGATTCGATACACCATCTTTTTCCTCGATTCTATTTTCTTTAGATACAGCAACAACTGATAAAATGTCCTTTAGATACTTCTTTCAATCCCATATTTCCACATCTGCAGACATCTTTCCCCATAGGACATCTTGGGCAGAAACGGCAGCCTGGAGCCGGATCGATTGGGGAAGTGATCTCACCTTTCAGCAAGATACGTTTTCTCTTTACCCGGATATCCGGAACCGGAACTGCGGACAACAGCGCCTGGGTATATGGATGAAGCGGATTGGCAAATAATTCTTCCGTATCTGCCATTTCCACCATCTGTCCCAGATACATAACAATGATCCGGTTGGCGATATGTTTTACAACAGATAAATCATGGGTGACAAACATGTAGGTCAGTTCTCTCTGTTCCTGCAGATCCTGCATGAGGTTCAGGATCTGAGCCTGGATGGAAACATCCAGGGCGCTGACCGGCTCGTCACACACGATAAATTCCGGTTCCAATGCCAGCGCACGGGCAATTCCCACACGCTGTCTTCTTCCGCCATCCAGCTCATGCGGATAGCTTGCACCCATTTTCTCAGTCAGGCCGACGGTCTCCATCAGATGATCCACATATTCGTCCCGCTCATTGCGGTTGGAAAAAGACTGGTAAATCACCAACGGCTCCTCGATGATCTCCCGGACGCTTTTTCTCGGATCAAGGGAAGCAAATGGATCCTGGAAAATCATCTGCATATGCTTTCTTAAATCTTTTAACTCCCGTTTTCCAACTCTGGTAACATCTTTTCCCTGGTATAAAATCTTTCCATCGGTGGCTTCCGTCAGATGGAGCAGAGTACGTCCCAACGTTGATTTTCCGCAGCCGCTCTCACCAACAACACCCAGGATCTCGCCCTTGTGCAGTCCAAAGCTGACGTCATCCACTGCATGAAGCGTTCCCTGTGAGGTCTTGAAATATTTCTTTAAATGTTCTACCTGAATCAATGGTTCACTCACTCTGTTTTCCCCCCTTCTGCAGTCTCGCCTCCATGGATCTCATGAAATTTGCAGCAGCGCACCAGATGACCTTCTCCGCAGTCCACCAGCTCCTGTTCTCCCTTGCAGCCATCGCCCCGGTAAGCGCAGCGCTCTGCAAACTTACAGCCATCCGGCAGTTCCGTAGGGTCTGGCATCATGCCAGGAATTGGGGTCAGGCGGTGTACTTTCTGCTCCATATTGGGAATGGAGGAGAACAATCCTTTGGTGTACGGATGCATTGGATTTAAAAAGATCTGCTCCAGTGTTCCATACTCCACGATCTCACCGGCATAAATGATCGCCACTTTATCACAGACTTCCGCAACCACGCCAAGATCATGAGTGATCAGGATCATAGAAGTGTTCATTTTCTTCTTCAAATTGTTCATCAGATCCAGAACCTGGGCCTGAATGGTCACATCCAGCGCCGTGGTCGGCTCGTCGGCAATCAGAAGCTTCGGATTACATGCCAGAGCGATGGCAATAACCACACGCTGCTTCATACCGCCAGAAAACTGATGAGGATAGTCATTGTAACGGTTTTTATCAATTCCAACCATCTCCAGCATCTCCTGGGCCTTTACTGCCGCCTCTGCCGGAGAAATCTTCTGGTGAATCCGGATCACCTCGGCGATCTGGTCACCCACTTTATCAATTGGGTTTAAACTGGTCATAGGATCCTGAAAGATCATGGAAATATCATTTCCACGAACTTTACGCATCTCATGAGTGCTCAGTTTTCTTAAATCCCGGTCTTCAAACAGAATCTCGCCGCTTACGATCCGTCCTGGCGGCGTCTGCACCAGATTCATAATTCCAAGAGCTGTGGTTGTCTTGCCTGCGCCGGTTTCTCCTACCAGACCAAGAGTTTCCCCTTTATTCAGCGTAAAAGACACGTGGTTCACCGCTTCCACAACTCCGCTTTTCATTTCAAAATGGATGGTAAGATCCCTGATATCAAGAATTTTCTCCATGTCCGGTACCTCCTAGTTCTTCAGTTTTGGATCTAACGCGTCTCTCAGTCCGTCACCGAACAGATTTAGTCCAAAAATCGTAATCATGATGGCTGCACCTGGGAATGTTACGATGTGCCATGCGTCACGGATGTACTGACGTCCTGCTGACAGCATGGAACCCCATTCTGGAGTTGGCGGCGCAATACCAAGGCCGATAAAGCTTAAGCTTGCAGTAGAAAGAATCGCTGACGCAACACCCAGAGTCATCTGGACGATGATCGGTGCCAGACAGTTTGGTAAAATGTGATGGAAAATGATCCGGAAATCACTGGCTCCCACGGAACGTGCCGCCTCGATAAATTCCTGTTCCTTTAAAGACAGAATAGACGCACGCACAATTCTGGCATAAGTCGGCGCTGCGCCAAAACCGATGGCCAGAATCAGGTTCGGGATACCATTTCCCAGAGTTGCCGCAATGGAGATTGCCAGAAGAAGACTTGGGATCGCCAACAACACATCCATAGCGCGCATGATGATGTTGTCGGATTTACCGCCGTAAAATCCAGCAATGGAACCTAAGAAAATTCCGATTACTGCCGCTAAGCAAACACTGGCAAGTCCTACAGTCAGGGAAATCCGGCTTCCATAGATAATTCGGCTTAAAATATCACGTCCCAGGTTATCGGTTCCAAATGGATGGGCGAAACATGGGGATACAAAACGATTTTTCAAATCCTGCGCCGCATAGTCATATGGAGCCAGCCAGTCCGCAAACACTGCGCAGACTACCAGCACCAACAGAATCACAAGACCTACCACAGCGGCTTTATTCCGAAACAGACGGCCAATGATTTCTTTCATCTGGCTGTTTTTTCTTCTTGTTTTCTTTTTTCCAACCATCATGCTTTTGCCGCCTCCTTCTTTCTCTTTTTGCCGGATCCGTACATTGCCTTAATTCTTGGATCGCAGAATGCGTATAAAATATCTACAAACAGATTGACAAATCCAAACACAAAGGCAATGAACAGAACGCCGCCCTGTACCACTGGGTAATCTCTTGCCTTGATGGCATTAACGATCAGGCTTCCAAGTCCTGGAATCGCGAAAATAGACTCCGTCAATACCGCAC
>CAKRWX010000304.1 GCA_934418055.1 uncultured Lachnospiraceae bacterium | reverse complement strand
GGAGAGGCGACAGATTATAAGAAGCCTTCTGCAGAAAGAACCTTCCAAACCGTGAGAAATGCAGATGGAACCTTGTCGGTCAGCGAAACGACATCTCAAAAATACTATATAGATAAAGACGGCGATGACGATTCGGATGATACTTACCAGCTTCCGGCAACTACGGCAGCGCCGAGTGAGGCACCGACTGAGGCACCGACTGAGGCACCGAGTGAGACACCGAGTGAGACAACTGCTGAGGCACCGAGTGAGACACCGGTCCAACCGACTACAGGCGAGACATCGACTCCACCGACCACAGGCGAGACATCGACTCCACCGACCACAGGCGAGACATCGACTCCACCGACCACAGGCGAGACATCGACTGAGACACCGCCCGCGACAGATTCAACATTTTTTGGCTGGTGATAATACCAGAAAGCGGTCATTGCATATGGAAAATAGAAGGGACAAAAGAAAAAGTCCGGTGCTGTATCTGGTTCTGCCCTGTTATAATGAGGAGGCAGTTCTTCCGGCATCGATCCCTATGTTTTTGGAAAAACTGGAGGAAATGCTTTTCCATGGAAAGATCGACCAGGAAAGCAGGATTCTTTTGGTGGATGATGGAAGCCGGGATCGTACCTGGGAATTGATCTGTCAGATGGCAGAGAAGGACTGTCGCTGCATCGGGATCCGTCAAAGCCGGAACCGTGGACATCAGAATGCGATCTTAGCAGGGATGATGGAGGCCAGAAAGCTGGCAGATGCAGTGATCACTGCGGATTGTGATGGACAGGATGATATGGCAGCTATGGAAGAGATGGTGGATGCCTACCTGGATGGCTGTGATATCGTATATGGAGTCAGAAGAAGCAGGGAACTGGACACGGGCTTTAAACGCATGACAGCAGAAGGCTTTTACCGTCTGATGAAGCTTCTGGGTGCGGAGACGGTTTATAATCATGCAGATTACCGTCTGGTGTCCAGACAGGTGCTGGAGGAGCTGGAGCATTACCAGGAAGTTAATCTGTATCTGAGGGGCCTATTTCCATTGATCGGATTTAAGAGCACGACCGTATTATATGACCGAAAAGCTAGGATCGCAGGGGAGACACATTATCCCCTGCGGAAAATGATAGGGCTTGCGATCGATGGGATCACCAGCCTCAGTGTGAAGCCACTGCATCTGATCGCAGGATTTGGGCTTGGAGTGTCGCTTTTAAGCATGCTGGGGATCATATGGTCTGTGTATGAGTATTTTAGGAATGCAACCATTCCTGGCTGGTCCAGTACGATCTGTATCATCTGTTTTTTGTCCGGTGTGCAGCTGATCAGCATCGGAATTCTGGGAGAATACCTCGGAAAAACCTATATGGAAGTGAAAAAACGTCCCCGCTACATTATCAGTGAGAGAACTGGAGGGAAGGAAGAAGGTCCGGTATGAAATCAGCATATTGCGCTGCCATATTTCTGTGCGCTGCGATGTTGTGGTTACAGGAAAAAAAGAAAGCATGTGGAATCAATCAAAACAGATATCTGAAAACGGCTGTGGGATATGGACTGACGCGATTTCTGCTCCCGGTCATCGCACAGCAGAGCATGAAGGGATCTGTGACCGTTCTTGCCATGGATCTTGTGATATGCGGGCTGGTGTTTTATCTGTCAAAACGGGACTCTGAGCAGCCATATGCTGCAGAGTCTCTGTTTTTTTATGTCTGGAATCCGGTTCCGGTGATGGCAGCTTTGTCTCAGGAGAAGAATCGGATGGTGGTGATCTGGCTGTCTGCACTGATCTTTGTGTGGATGGTAAGGTGTGCGGAGAAGTACGCGGACTCCGACAAGTCTTCTGGCGTGGCATACAGCTATTGTTTGTGGTCACTTTCCGGAGTTCTGTGGATCTGGGGGCACGATATCGCAGGTCAGAGCATCCGCCAGTATATTGCCGGAGACGGAGCGTATCCGGTGCTGCTTCTGTTGAGTGTCATTGCAGGGATTGCAGCAGTGCTGTGTGCCGGATGGGAGATGTTTGGAAAAACATGCAGAAGAAGAAAACTGCTCGCAGGATCGCCTGACGAGAGAAAGTCAGATCATTGGTCAGGAAAAGACTGGTGTATGATGCTGGGGCTGACGCTGCTATTTGGAATGCTGGCATTTGCCCGTCTTGGAAGCACGAGAGCACCTCAGAGTGGTTATCGTTTTGAAAAGGGGGACTCTGGAAAGCAGGAAATGATCCTGTATTTTGACCAGAGTGTCACAATTAGGACATTGGAGATTTATCTGGGAGTCAAGGAAAAACGATCCTTTACCTTATTTGTTCCGAATGCAGCAGGTGACGGATGGGATCAGATCTCAGAGCCAGTGAATGTGAAGTCTGTCTTTTGCTGGAATTCGGTGCCGGTCAATTATCGGACGTATGCACTTGCGATCATGTCACAGGATAATATTGCAGATGTGATGGAGATCGTGATCTTAGATCAGGATGGTAAGAAGGTGCTTCCGAAAAATGCAGAACGTTATCCGGAGGCATTTGATGAGCAGGAGTTATTTCCTGAGTATCGGACTTATGAATATGAAACGATGTTTGATGAGGTCTATCATGCAAGAACGGCATACGAGATCACGCATGGGCTCCAGATTTACGAGATCACGCATCCCCCTCTTGGAAAATATCTCATGAGCCTGGGTATCCGGGCATTTGGAATGACTCCATTTGGCTGGCGGGTGGTGTGTGCGCTCTTTGGAACTATGATGGTGCCTCTGTGCTATGCGTTTATGTGGGCGGTCAGCAAAAACTCCTGGATCTCTGCATTTACCACAGCGCTGCTGGTGTTTGATTTCATGCATTTTACATTGTCAAGGATCGGAACGATCGATATCATCGTTGCATATTTTATCCTTCTGACCTTTTATCTGATGTATCGGGTATTAAACCGGCTAAAACACGGTATCGACAGGTGTATCGTTCTTCTGATGATTCTCAATGGATGTGCGGCCGGGGCGGCGATGGCGACGAAATGGACTGGAGTTTACGCAGGCGCCGGGATCGCCCTGATGTTTTTCCTGTTTTTACTGCGGGAATATATACCGGCTCATGGAAAACGGGATATCCTGACTCTTTTTGGGATCTGCGTGGCAGCCTATCTCTGTATTCCGGCAGTGATCTATGTGCTGTCATACCTGTCATACCCGATGCAGCCAGGAGAGCATCTGCTCAAAAAAATGTGGGACAACCAGGTTTTGATGCTGACCTACCATGAATCGACCGTTTTCGATCATCCGTACAGCTCTGAGTGGTATGAATGGATCTGGATGAAGCGGCCGCTTCTGGATGCGTATACAACGTTGCCTGATGGGAAGATCAGTGTGGTCGCAACCTTTGGCAATCCACTGATCTGGTGGGC
>CAKRWX010000303.1 GCA_934418055.1 uncultured Lachnospiraceae bacterium | reverse complement strand
CATATAACCTTGCTTTTTCTATTGCCTCAATTTCCGGAACATCCACCCACTTAGAAAATACCGGCTGGATCTCCCTGGAAAATGGAGCTGTGATCCATTTTCCATGCCAACTTTCCTCTGGATGGCCGCCTTCAAACTGTGCGATTTCACTCTCCCCCAGTTCCCCGGTGTCATCACAGACCAGCACCTTCCAATAATAAGTTTTCCCCTGTTCCAGGGAAATGTCCGGCGTAAATCCACAGGAATCCAGTTTTCTCTCCCCGCTGTCAAACACCAGTCTGGTAAAGGTTTCATTTTCCGAAATCCACATCCTGGAGTACGCCTGGCATGTTCCCTTGGATTCCTTTATTTTCCAGGAAAAAACAGGATCATGAAGATCGATTCCCATAGGATTTTTCTGATAGTTGACTTTCAGATCATACAGTTCCACCTTTGTTCCCCCTTATTTTTCACTGACATTTATTCCGCTTTGATCACCAGTACCCAGTCATTGTCTTCTCTCTGCTTATTGATCGGTTTGACGCACACCTGCTCTTTTCCAGTGAAATCTCCCAGATAACTGTACACTCCATCTGACGGATCAAACCACCATGCTGAAAGTTTCTTTCCAGCATACGGTTTCAAATCCAAAGTAAATTCACCGCCCAGATAATCATACGCAAATACATAATCAGCGCCTGCAAATACCGCAATCCGCTCATACCGTTCTTTCTGCCCGGACAGCAGCAATTCTTCCGCAGGATGTCCATTCTGGTAATCCACAGACTCCATCAGACGGCGCATAATTCCCATCTGACCGGAACCAGCATGATGAAGAGCCTCCTGCCACACTTCCCGTACACCATAAGCACCTTTTTTTGTCAAATCATTATAAAACTGCTGAATCGCATTATCTCCATATGTATGTCCCATGGAACCTTCAAATACAGACCAATAAGCGTATCGGCGAACGTCCCATTCTCTCCAATATGGCTCTGTTACCACATGTAGCCCCTGTAAAATCCATTCATAAGAAGGTTCTCCATCAACTGTCGGCTTTTTCGGCAGATAACCAAGATCCCGGTCCACATATCTCCAGTTATCTTCCCCAAAGAATCCCTCTTTTATAGCATTATCATCCCATGCTCCTAAGGATACCTGATCATAACGGCGATGTCCAGACTGGAACATATTGAAATCCAGCCATTCCTCTTCGTGGAACCACATGGAAGAAGAACACCTGCCAAAAGGATGATATCCGATTAATTTATCCGGTGTCAGTTCTTTCAGCAGCGTTCCTTCCTTTTTATAGAACTCCGGATTCACGTCTCCCCGGACGTCGCCTCCCAGAATCCAGATCACATTCGGACTATTTTTATAGCGCTCTGCCAGGAAACGTACATACCGGTCAATATTTTCTGTGGTCAGAACACCATTCTTCACCAAAGATCCCCATGACGGAAGCAGTCCCATGTAAAGTCCCAGATCTTCTGCCATTTTTACCACCTGGTCGCAATGTTCCCAGAATTCCTTCTTCGTCACGTCCTTTTCCACATCAGCCAGGCTGCTGTCCATCGCACCTTTCACCGCATGCAGCAGCACTGCCTGAATCACCGTAAATCCCTTATCCGCACGGTTTTTCAGATACATGTAGCTTTCCTCCAGACTGCACTGCTGGAATAACAGCCACGCCGTATCCCCCATCCAGAAAAACGGCTTGTCTCCATTGCAAAGGTATCTTTTATTTTCGCTAACTTTCAGTGTTCCATTCTCCCATGGTTTCATAACGATTTCCTCCTGCACATTTTTCTTTTATTTTACCAGTTTTTCTTTCACAGTTCATCAAAAAAATACCGTAGAACCATCATTTCTTAATGATTCTACGGTATTTTTTAATCGTGGAGACAACAGGGCTCGAACCTGCGACCCCATGCGTGTGATGCATGTGCTCTCCCAGCTGAGCTATGCCTCCACTGCTTATATTACCACTTTTTTTCAAAAATTCAATACTGTTTTCCGATTTTTATGGATTCACTTTCCTTATTGTGTTAATTCTATTCTTCCGGAGCCATGATCCGCAGCTGATAGTAATCGCTTCCGCCGCCCTGTTCTCCCACGATCTCCGCGTCATACTGAGGCTCGCTGCTTTCATAGGCATTATGGTCCAGAGACTCTGCGTAAAGGACTCTGCCTTCCGGCGCACCTGGCAGAAGGCCCAGGTTTTTCATGGTTTCTACAGTGATATCCGCCATATCCAGAAAATGATCTTCGTCCTCGCTCCAGATGTAGACCCCATGAAGCTGTCCAGTGGCGGTATCTGCGCAGATTTCAATGGTAGTTCCATTGGCGCTTCCATCGTCCGTATCCACATGGTAATCGTATTCTGTCTGATACCAGTTGTATTCCCCATCGGTTTCATTATAACTATACGGATACATACTCCAGGAATATCCCGTCGCATTTAAGGCGTCCTGCAGCACACTGGCTGCCTCTTCCAGATCCACATCGTAATGGCCCTGGGTATTGCAGGCAACGCCAATCTCCCTTGCCTCTTCATCAGTCAGCTCCTGATAAGAAGAAGCCGTCTCACTAGGACTATTATGATCCGAAAATATATCCGATATGCTGTACCATGCACTCCGCCCCACCATAAGAAGGGTTCCTAAAATATTGAAGGCCACACACAGCGCAATCACGATGATAAACACAGAAAATGGATTCTTTTTCTTTTTTGTGGAATTCCGATCTGTGGTATAACTGCGCCCCATGGTCTGATAGGTGGACTGCTGATAAGTGCTGGTCCGCTGTCTGGAGCCGGCTGCCGCGGTATTGGATCTTGGAACGTTTGGCTTCGATGTTCTGGATCCTGCTGCATTGGTCCACTGAGTACTTGTTCTCTGGGAATTGGATCTCGTAGTACTTTGTCTTGGGACATTCGGCTTTGTCTTCCCCACATCATCCAGATGTTCCGTGCCGTCATGGTACAGACAGTCTTTCTCTGACTGCGGATGTCGTTCATTCAGATAATAATCCACGCTCTGCTCATAGGGCTGCCACACGATCCGGCGGCATTCCTGGCAATAGTGGCTGGTTTTCATTTTCTGGTCACAGTATGGACAGTATTTTTGTTTCATCGCCTCACCCTCCGACTTCTCCTTTGTTTCCTGCTTTCTATTTTACCACAATATCCCCTGGTTGTCTCCATAGAAATCCTTGTACCATAACAAATCATTTCCTGTTTCATTTTCGTTTAACCTGTGTTTATTGACATCTATGGCTCCACCCTCTATAATAAGGAAGACTGTTAGGAAGCTTCCTATTTCAATGGCTTCCCAGAATTTAGGAGGAATTCAAATGACCTTTTTCACAGATATTTTAAAGGGAATCATGATCGGCATTGCCAACAT
>CAKRWX010000302.1 GCA_934418055.1 uncultured Lachnospiraceae bacterium | reverse complement strand
CCTAACAGTGTTTGAATCATCCCCCATGTACACTGCAGGATCGTGAACAGAATCCTTTTTATCTTCATTTTTTCTCCTAGAACAATTACACCATATTGTAATAGCCTGCATAGATGCCATCTTTCTCCAGCAGCATCTCATGGGTTCCGCGCTCCGCAATTCCATTTTCCGTAAGGACAATGATCTCATCGGAATGTTTGATTGTAGACAGGCGATGGGCGATGGTAATAGTGGTCCGGTCTTTGGACAGTTCTTCCAGGCTGCGCTGGATCCAGCGCTCGCTTTCATTGTCCAGGGCGCTGGTAGCCTCATCCAGGATCAAAATCGGCGGATTCTTTAAGAATACCCGTGCAATGGAGATCCGCTGCTTCTGTCCGCCGGAAAGTCTGGCACCGCGTTCTCCTACAAAAGTATCGTATTGTTCTGGAAGTTCCATAATAAAATCATGAATATTGGCCCGTTTCGCTGCCGCAATGATCTCTTCCTCGGAAGCGTCTGGCTTTCCGTAAGCAATATTTTCCCGGATGGAACCGGAGAACAGATAAACATCCTGCTGAACTACTCCGATCTGGCTTCGCAGACTTTTCAGCGTGAGGGAACGGACGTCGTGGCCATCCACCGTGATCCTGCCGCCGGTCACATCATAAAAACGGGGAAGCAGCGAGCAGATGGTTGTCTTGCCTCCGCCGGATGGGCCAACCAGGGCAACGGATTTACCTGCTGGAATGTCAATGGATACATGAGAAAGCACTTCTGTCTCATCATCGCTATAGTGAAAAGAAACGTCTTCATAGCGGACATGGCCTTTCACATCCGTCAATTCCACGGCATCCGGATTATCCTGGATCTCTGGAACAGTTTCCATCACATCCAGAAAACGGCGGAAACCAGAAAGTCCTTTCTGCATCATTTCCATCAGCTCCACCAGGATCTGGATCGGGCTGATGAAAATTCCAATATACAGGGCGTACATAGCAAGGTCAGAAGCCGACATCTCGTGATTGGCGATCAGATATCCGCCATAGACCAGTGTGACCAGATACATCATGCCCTGGAAGAACAAATTGGAACTCATAAATTCTCCCATGCACCGGTAATTGTCCCTTTTGGAAACCAGGAACGCCTCGTTGCTCTTCTGAAATTTCTTCTTCTCGATCTCTTCATTGGTAAAAGACTGTACCACCCGGATTCCAGATAATGTATCCTGCAGACTGGCGTTGACGTCACCAATCTTCCTTCTGTTTTCCATAAATGTTTTCTGCATCTTCTGATTCTGGCTAAAAGACACCATAAACATCAAAATCACCAGCAAAATCAGCGGCAAAGCCAGCTTTTTATTGATGAAAAACAGGAAAATAAACGCGCCCACGATTTTGATCAGGGAAATGAACAGATTCTCCGGTCCATGATGGGCAAACTCGGAAATATCAAACAGGTCACTGACCAGCTTACTCATCATCTGTCCCGAATTATTCTGACTGTAATAGGAAAAGGATAATTCCTCGTAATGGTCAAACAGCTGCTGGCGCATATCCCGCTCCATATTGGCACCCATCACATGACCCTGATAGCTGACATAATATTTGCACAGGCTCTGGATCACATACATAAAAAACAGCCCAATTCCGATCCAAGGAAGCACATGCAGAATCGCAGTTTTATCCTGAATAAAAAGTGTCTTTGTCGCCGTCCGCAGAATCTGCGGATAAGCCAGATCCACCAGGCTTATGATAACAGCGCAGAAAAGATCCATAAAAAAGACCGCTTTGTATGGACCATAGTAGTGGATAAATTTTTTCAGTGTATTCATATCAGATTTCCTCTCTCAGAAGTTTTTACTGGAAATAATCAAATTCCCGCTCGAATCCCAAGTATCTCGTCCCCTGGAAGCTCAATTTTCCCTCATCGCCTTCTACCAGCATCCCATACTCTGATCCGGTCACACTCAGTTCCATGCGGTCTCCGCTCTCCACCTGAAATGTCACGTAATAGGACGTATCCGTAGTTGTCATATAACCATGAGCGCCGCTGGCATCCCCTGCATTCCCATGATGATGGTGGGAAACATTCGTTCTCTTGGCGACAACCGTTGCCGGGACTGTAAGCCTTGGCGAATGGTTGTTTTTATTCCAGGTTGAGATGTTTCCAATGATCGTAAAAAGAATCATGCCAAACACCAGAAGAAACATCAATGGGAACAAAATATTGAATATTGTATCAAATCCAAAAAACATCATTTTTCCTCCACTTTTCAGTAAGTGTTATTTTTTATAAAAATGAAAATCACAGCAATCTCCGCCATACCCCAGCGTTTTCGTGCGCTTAAATCCCATTTTCTTTAATCCGCCATAATTCACGTCATCTACATCACAAAACAGAGGACAAAGTTCTGCACAATCATTCTCCACGCAGGCAGTGTGCCAGAGACATTTGGTAATCGCAGCATCGAAAGAATCCTTCGTGCAGCTCTGGGTACTCTCCCATAGATCGGTAGTACGCAGCACTTTCAGAAATATATTTCTGTAAATATAGTAAAAACCTGGTATCATTTCCTGTTTGACCGTAGAAGCATGTTTCTGCGCCGCAACCACATCCATCATATATTTTCGCATGGTTTTGAACAAATCGTCCTTCTGAAACTCACTTTTTTGTAAAGACTTATATAGTGCAACACGCGGGAGAATCGTCTGGATCAGGGTTTTCATCTGATTTTGTGACTTATTCTTCGTATTTGCGATCAAGGTCTCCAGGATATTCTCCTGCTGCCCAAAGATTGCATTTCCCTGCTCTTCTCCGAATTCCCGAATCAAAAACATTTTTATCTGCTTCTGCTGTTTGATCTTCATCGTCTGTCAACGCCTCTTTCCCATCATTCCATTATTGGCCGTCATTTCCTGCTGACTGCATAAACCGGATCATGATCTCCTGCATCTCTTCTGTCCAGAACTCACTTCCGCCGTGATCTGCGCCTTCTAACAAATACAGCTTCACGCTCTTTCCGCACTGTTTTAAATGATTGTAAACCAGAACACTGACACTCGGATTGATGGTTCTGTCCTTGGTTCCGTGGAACATCAGGACTGGCGGAAATTTAGTCTGTTCATCTACGTTGCATTCCACAGACATTTTCCGGCATAATTCCGGGTGTTCCCGCAAATTCACGCCGCCCATCTGCATCCCCTCCGGGCTATCTGGAAGGTGATGGTTGATGGTACTTGGCAATCCGTCCTCCAGCATGATACTGTTAGCACCATAAAAGGAAAGAATGCCATTTACATCCGCAGAAATTCCTGGATACAGATTGGTTTCCTCGCCATCGTCCTGGATAATCTGTGAGAACATGGCTGCATGGCCGCCGGAAGAATCTCCGCCTACAAACACATTTTTTAC
>CAKRWX010000301.1 GCA_934418055.1 uncultured Lachnospiraceae bacterium | reverse complement strand
CCTTAGGATTACGAACAATAGCACGTCCCATAGCAACACGCTGTCTCTGACCACCAGACAGAGCCTTTGGTTTACGGTCTAACAGATGCTCCAGATCCAGGATCTTAGCTGCTTCATGAACCAGTTTATCGATCTCAGCCTTTGGAGTCTTTCTCAGTTTCAGACCAAATGCCATGTTGTCGTATACAGACATATGTGGATACAGAGCGTAGTTCTGGAATACCATTGCGATATCTCTGTCTTTTGGCTCTACATCGTTAACCAGCTTGCCATCGATATATAACTCACCAGAGGAGATATCCTCCAGACCTGCGATCATACGAAGGGTTGTGGACTTACCACATCCAGATGGTCCTACGAAAATGATAAACTCTTTATCTGCAATCTCCAGATTAAAGTCTTTTACTGCAACGAATCCGTTTGGATAAGCTTTTGTAACATTCTTCAGTGATAAACTAGCCATAATAGAAATCCTCCTGTTATTAAGATAATCTGAAAACCTGCCAATCCCCATAATCTCGGGTTTTCATATCTGTGCTCTTTATAGTACCTATCATACACGAAGGAGGATTATTTTGCCATATTGTAAATCACCAAAATAAATTTTTGATTTTGTTTAATCTGTATATTGAATTAAAAAATTAATGGAAACGTCAAAGAAACCCTCTTTTTCCCTTCTTTTTTCGGTCAATATTCTATAAAGCCTTCTCCAAAGACTTCCCTTACATCGCTCACAATGACGAAAGCCCCAGGATCGAATTCCCGGACAATCTCCCGGATCTTGACGATTTCCTTTGGAGCCACCACACAAAACAGGATTTTCCGCTCCTGTCCAGAGTACATGCCATTGCCGTCCAGACTGGTAACTCCACGTTCCATCCGTATCATGATCGCATTGGCAATCTCCTGATAATGGTCAGAAATGATAAACGCCTGCTTGGAAAATTTCATTCCATCTAAGATCCCGTCAGAAATCTTCGATACACAGAAAATAGCGATCAGGGCGTAAAGAGCATATTGGACGCCAAATACCGCCGCACCGGCCAATACCACCATCCCATCTAACACCTGCATGATCTGGGCAATGGAGTACTGGCGCAGCTTTCTCTGAATAAGAGCCGCCAGCATATCAGTTCCTCCAGTAGTTGCCGAAAACATAAACACCAGTCCGGTGCCGATTCCCGATATGATTCCGCCGAATAGCGCCGCCAGAAAAATGTCATCCGTCAGAATATGTGTTTCCGGAATCACATACAAAGAAACGGACAGGGCGACTGTAGCCACCGCTGTCCGTTTGATAAATCCCCATCCTTTGATCTTCCATGCTGCAAGGAAAAGCGGGATATTGAGCACAGTATTGGTGACCCACAAAGGAACATGAGCCAATTCCTTCATAATAATTGCCACGCCGGAAACGCCTCCTGTTACCAGATTCACAGGATCATACATATTTTTGATGGCAAATCCCATAATAAATGCGCCTACGATGATCAAGGTATAATCCACCCATACCGGTCTCTTTTTCATATTTAGTTTTCCTCCCGCCAATCCATATGCCTACATTGTTAAATCCCTAACATCCGCTGCCGCCTTTTTCGCTGACCGCTCCTAACGTTTTCTTGCCAGCAGATTCACCCACACCGTATCCGGGTGGCTGGATCTGACGTCATCTGTCTCCCAGACTTCCAGAATTTCAAACAGGCCAGTCTTCTCCAGCATGCCAGTCAGACTTTCCGCAGTGTAATCACAAAAATACCGTTCTCCCCGGAATCCCTCGGAATCTCCTTTTTTCACGGAAATGTAAAGAACTCCATTGGAACAGAGCGCGTCATGAATCCGGCCTAAAATCTCAGGCATTTCATTCTTCGGAATATGGATCAGGGAACCGCATGCCCAGATGCCATCAAATACATCCTCAAATTCCATGTCCTCGAAATTCATCTGAAGCACATCCAGGTCCGTATGGATCTCCGCCAGCTTGCACATCTCCTCGGAAGCGTCAAGGGGAGTCACATCATAGCCCAGATCATACATGGTTTTAGAATCCCGGCCGGAACCGCATCCCAAATCCAGGATCGTATCGCCCTCATTTAAAAGGGACAGAAATTTGTTCAGAATCTCACTCATGTCCACGTCAACGGTATCTTCGTATATCTTTGCCGCATACTTGTTATAATATTCTATCGAGTCCAAAATATCCTCCTACACTCTTTCAATGGTTTTATCGGTGATCTTAATCTTACCTTCTTTTAATAAATGTCCCACTGCACGTTTGAACGCATTTTTGCTCATGTGGAACTCTCTCTTGATGGTCTCTGGTGACGCCTTATCGTTAAATGGCAGCACGCCGTCAAACTCATCGATCACTTTTAATACCAGTTCGGAATCTGCATCCATCTGCAGATATGCCTTTTCTCTTGGGCACAGATCCAGCTTGCCGTCCTCACGGACCTTGGTCACTCTGGCTTCTACCACATCGCCCTCATGAATATCTCCAAACAGCTCTCTCTTCGGAATCAGTCCGTAGTACTTATTGTCTACTGCCACAAAAGCGCCCAGGTTTTCATTGATCTCATAGACAGTACCGGTCACCTTGTCGTCCTTCTGATAAGGAGATTCATTGCTCATGTGGGAATATACTTTCATGGTCGCTGCCAGACGGCTGCTCTTATCCACATAAACTGCCACCAGGCACTCCTCGCCCTGGCGTACCTTATGGCTCTGCTCTTTAAATGGAAGCAGCAGATCTTTTTCCAGACCGAAATCCAGAAAAGCACCGATCTTTCCAACTTCCTTTACCTTCAGAACGCCGACTTCGCCCACCTGAAGCTTCGGCATCTGGGTCGTTGCGATCAGACGATCCTCAGAATCCTTGTAAATAAATACCTCTACGCTGTCACCGATCTTGGTTCCCGCAGGCACCTGCTTTTTTGGCAGAAGCACCGATGCCTCATCGCCCTGCTTCTCTGCCAGATAAATACCGAAGTCCTTCTCACGGACTACAACGAGAGTCTGTTTCTTTCCTAATTCAATCATTTTTTCCTCCATTTTGTCTGGTCATGCCTTCATAACCGCTGATACTCTTACTTCTTCTCGCTCAGCCAGATCACCGCATGGGGCTTTCCTTCCTCATCACATAAGGAAGCTACATAGCCCTCCGGAATCTTACTGATCCGTGGGTACATCACGTCTCCCAGCACTGCCGCTTTCTTATATTCTACCCGCATCTCCCCAATCTGGAAATGTTCCGGCAGAAATTCGCGGACAATCTCCACGTACTGCGCGTTATTCACATGATGGTTCGTGTCTAAGTGATGTTTCATCACCAGAACCGGCTCTTTTTCTTCATACTCCTCAGGAACCGTAATTCTCCGTGGCGCATACTCCATATCG
>CAKRWX010000300.1 GCA_934418055.1 uncultured Lachnospiraceae bacterium | reverse complement strand
GCGTATGACATCAGCGCAGCCTGTTCTGGATTTCTGTTTGCGGTGAATACGGCCCATGCGTTTTTGAACTCCGGGATCTACCGGACGGCGCTGGTGATCGGTGCGGATGTGCTGAGTAAGATCGTAGACTGGAGCGACCGGAGTACCTGCGTGCTGTTTGGTGACGGCGCGGGAGCGGCGGTGCTGAGAGCCGAGAAACCGGTAAGTCAGGCAGTCGGAAGTGATGCGGTGCAGGAAAAACAGGTGGAAGCAGGAATGGTTCTTCGTGCGAAAGCAGACCTGGAACCCCAGAACCCTGCGAGAGCAGAAAAATCCGGCATATTCGCCATGAAGATGGGTTCCGATGGCAAAAAAGGCCCGGTACTTTCCTGTGTATCCCGTACCGTTGGCAATTTCCTGACCAATACGGAACCGCAGATCGGCTACATGACCATGGATGGCCAGGAAGTCTTTAAATTCGCGGTGAAGAAGGTTCCGGAGACCATCAAAGAGCTTCTGGATGAGAATGGACTGGAGCCAAAGGATGTAAAACATTATGTTCTGCATCAGGCCAATTACCGGATCGCGGAGGCTATCGCCAAACGGTTAAAGGTGTCCATGGAGCAGATTCCCACCAATATGGAGCATTACGGCAATACATCCGGTGCTTCGATCCCGCTTCTGTTAGATGAGCTAAACCGGGCTGGAAAGATCCAGAAAGGTGATCTGCTGGTACTTGCCGGATTCGGCGCAGGACTGACCTGGGGCGCGACGCTTGTGAGATGGTAAGCAAGTTATTTTTTTTAACCGAATACTTTGAAAACCAAAGTATTAAAAACCAAAGATTAAGTAAGAAAGCCATACATGAGAAATCATGTGAGGAAACAAAGAATTACATAAATTGTAAAAGGCAGCTAAGCAACAAAAAGATAAATAAAAATTCAAGACAAAAAGGAGATTAAAACCATGTTAGAGAAAATGAAAGAGATCATCGCAGACCAGTTAAGTGTAGACGCAGACACCATCACAGAGGCTTCTAAATTCAAAGAGGATTTAGGTGCAGATTCCTTAGACTTATTTGAATTAGTTATGGCATTAGAGGATGAGTATTCTGTTGAGATCCCGGCTGAGGACTTAGAGAAGCTGACCAGCGTTGGCGAGGTTATGGATTATTTAAAGGCAAAGGGTGTTGAATAAACAGCCAGGCATTCCTGCGTGCAGGCACATAGGCAGTTTGTATATCAGGAAGTAAAGTTAGAGTAAAGAAATTCCATCAGCAGCGGAGGCAGATATGAAAACAAGAATTACAGAACTTTTAGGAATCCAGTATCCGATCATCCAGGGCGGTATGGCATGGGTGGCGGAGCATCATCTGGCGGCGGCCGTTTCCGCTGCTGGCGGTCTGGGACTGATCGGTGGAGCAAACGCTCCTGGCGAGGTAGTCCGGGAAGAGATCCGCAAGGCAAGAGAACTGACCGATAAACCGATCGGCGTCAATGTGATGCTGTTAAGCCCTCATGCAGACGATGTGGCCAGAGTGGTTGTCGAGGAAGGCATCAAGGTGGTCACCACAGGTGCAGGTAACCCGGAGAAATACATGGATATGTGGAAAGCAGCCGGCATTAAAGTAATCCCGGTTGTAGCTTCTGTGGCATTAGCAAAGCGTATGGAAAAATACGGCGCTGACGCGGTTGTTGCAGAGGGAATGGAGTCCGGCGGCCATATTGGCGAGCAGACTACCATGACTCTGGTTCCACAGGTGGTGGATGCAGTATCCATTCCGGTGATCGCAGCAGGCGGTATTGCAGACGGCAGAGGCATCGCGGCGGCATTTATGCTGGGCGCGGAGGCAGTCCAGATCGGAACCCGGTTTGTGGTTTCCAAAGAATCCATTGTGCATGAGAACTACAAGCAGAGGATCATCAAAGCAAAGGATATTGATTCTACCGTAACGGGCAGAACCCACGGACATCCGGTACGCTGTCTGAGAAACCAGATGACCAGAGAGTATATCAAGTTAGAGCAGGAAGGAAAATCCTTCGAGGAATTGGAGTACCTGACATTAGGAACTTTAAGAAAAGCAGTTCAGGAGGGTGATGTGGCCAACGGAACTGTTATGGCAGGACAGATTGCAGGAATGATCACCAAAGAGCAGACCTGCAAGGAAATGATCGATGAAATGATGGAACAGGCAGAAAAACTGCTTGGCAGATAGGAAATCAGTCTGACGTGTCCACCTGGTCAGACTACAGAAAGTAACAAGATCAGGCGGGCACACAGTATAAGATAAGGAGCTTTACGATGAGCAAGATCGCATTTATTTTCCCAGGACAGGGAGCCCAGTATACGGGAATGGGCAGAGATTTTTACGAGCAGACAGAAACCGGAAGAAAGGTATTTGACCAGGCCAGCGAGCTTCTGGGATTTTCTATGCCGGAGCTGGTGTTTGAGCCAAATGACCGTCTGGACATCACCGAGTATACACAGGCAGCCATGGTAACCACCAGCATCGCCATGATGAAGGTATTTACCGAACGCACCGGAATCCGTCCGGATGTGGCGGCTGGTTTAAGCCTGGGAGAATACTGCGCATTGGCGGCGGCTGGCGTTATGTCGGACGCAGACGCAATCACCACCGTAAGGCAGAGAGGTATCCTCATGCAGCAGGCGGTTCCGGTAGGCATTGGCTCCATGGCCGCTGTGCTTGGCATGGAGGCATCTGCCATCGAGGAGGTCTTAGCCTCCATGGATGATGTGCAGATCGCTAATTATAATTGTCCGGGACAGATCGTGATCTCCGGCAAAAAAGAGGCAGTCGAAGCGGCTGCTGAGAGTTTAAAAGCGGCGGGAGCCAAACGGGTGATCCCACTGAAGGTCAGTGGACCATTCCATTCCCGTATGTTAACAGAAGCAGGAAAAAAACTGGGTCAGGTGCTTGAAAATGTATCCGTTTCCAGGCCACAGATCCCATATGTGGCCAATGTGACCGCCCAGTATGTAACCGATGCAGAATCCGTAAAACCACTTTTAGAGAAACAGGTTTCTTCCTCCGTCCGGTGGCAGCAGAGTGTGGAAATGATGATCGCCGATGGCGTGGATACTTTCATTGAGATCGGACCAGGCAAGACCTTAAGCGGATTTATGAAAAAGATCAACCGGAACGTAAAAGTTCTTAACATAGAAAAAATAGAAGATATCCGGTAGGTCTGCGCACTTGCTGCGCTGACCGTAAGAAAACATGAGCCAGAAAGCAAAAATCCCATCGACGTAGTCGATCTGGAATGGATTTTTGCCTGTAACTGTGAAGGTACTGAACAGTTACAAAAATAGAAGATGTGGAGGTATGTGCAGAATGTTTACAGACAAAATAGCCATCGTAACCGGCGCAGGCCGTGGAATTGGAAAAGAGATCGCAAAGACC
>CAKRWX010000299.1 GCA_934418055.1 uncultured Lachnospiraceae bacterium | reverse complement strand
CTTTTTATACAAAGAAAGAAATTACAAGTGCTACTAAAAATCCCGTTCCACCAACCAGTGTCTCCATGATCGTCCAGGTTTTTAAGGTTGTCTTCTCATCCACTCCGATCAGGGATCTCACCAGCCAGAAACCAGAGTCATTGAAATGAGAGCATACCGTTGCGCCGCCTGCTACTGCAGCAACTACACAGGCCAGATACATCTGGGATAATCCAGCGATCTCCGGCATAGCAGCCACGATTCCAGCTGCCATAGTCATGGCAACCGTTGCAGAACCAACGCAGATTCTTACTAAAGCTGCGATCAAAAATGCTACGATCACGATCGGAAGGTTGATGGAAGCAACTGCATTACCGATCACATCTCCCAGACCAGAATACTGTAATATGTATCTTAACACACCACCACAGGCAGTTACCAGTAAAATCAGTCCCGTTGGCTCTAAGGATTTTGTCATCACCTTTTCCAGCTCTTCCAGGCTGTAACCATGTCTGGTTCCCAGTAAGAACATAGCAGCTAAGGTTGCGATCAACAGTGCCATAAATGGCTGTCCTAAGAAGTTAAATACACCCTGCACACCAGCCAGTGCCGGAACAACACCGGCAACGGATTTCATAATGATTAAAAACAATGGAATCAGAATAATTCCAACAACCGTTCCAAATCCTGGAAGCTTGGACTCATCAATGTCTTCCTGGTTTGCCACATGTTCCGGAACCGGAATGTAAAATTTCTTTCCACAGATGGAACCCCATACCGGACCAGCTACGATCATGGCAAAGATACCACAGAACACACCAACCAGGATCACCCATCCAAGGTCTACATTTAACATCGTTGCTACCAGTACCGGACCAGGTGTCGGTGGAATAAATGCATGTCCGACTGCCAGTCCTGCGAGCAGCGGAATCGCATAAAACAATGAAGATTTACCGGTCTTTTTTGCCAGTGAAAATGCCAGTGGGATCAGAATGATCAATCCTGCATCAAAGAATACCGGCATCGCGATCACCAGTCCGGTAATTCCCAATGCCCATGCCGCTTTTTCATCACCAAAGCGCTTTACCATCGTGACTGCCAGCGTCTGTGCACCGCCTGATATCTCCAGGATCGCACCAAACATCGATCCAAGACCTACCAAAAGCGCAATACCCTTTAACGTGTTTGCCATGCCATCATCGACCGCGGAAACGATCTCCTCAAATGGCATACCTGCGATCAGTCCGATCGTTACTGCTCCGATCAAAATTGATAACATCGCGTGAATCTTAAATTTGATGATCAGTACCAGCAAAAGTGCCAGTCCGATCACTGCTGCCAGAACCAGTCTCTGTGTATCCAGTGTTACTGCTGTTTCCATTGTTTCCCTCCATAATCATACATCATTGATAGTTCCGTAACTACTCAACCCTCTCATAGTTACTTTCTTTTTTGAAACATCAGACGTCGGATGTTTCTTTATGTTTATTCTATTGTATCTATGTATTTTTGTCAATACATCTGATGTATTTTGAGAAAAACCTCTTTTTTTTATAAAAAAAACAAGGGGATATGCTTCTTTTCCCCTTGTTTTTTGTGCATTATACACAGGACTGTTCCTGTTTTAGCTTCAGAATCATCTGACGATTGTAATTCAAATGTGTGATCATGGCATATCTGGCGCCCGCACTGTCTCCGCGCAGGACCGCATCCGTGATCGCCCGGTGAGTCTCAATAGTCTCATCTTTTAGACGCCTGTGGGTCAGGTTGACAAAGGTAATAACCGCAGACTGGATGATCGGGATCAATTTCACGATCACATGATTCTTACTGCATTTGGCAATGCAGGTATGAAATTCCACATCCTTCGGAAGATGATTCTCCCCCGCCAGATACAGCCGTTCTACCTCATCACACAGTTTTTTCAGTTCCTGCCGCTCTTCCTCGCTTGCCCGGACACTGGCTAAGGCCGCGATATCCGGCTCCAGCATCAGACGGACATCGCAAAGCTCTAATGCCAGCTCATACTTATCCGTAAAACCAGACAATCCCAAGGGATCGTCTTCCAGCCGGTTGGTGCTGATCACATAAGTGCCATCACCTCTCCGTACCTCTAAGACTCCCTTGGATACCAGGCTTTTCACCGTCTCCCGGATGGTACTGCGGCCCACGCCGAATTTCTCTGCAAGGTCAAATTCATTGGGAATCTTGTCTCCCACATTCACCGGTTCCTGCAGAATATAATTCATCAGTTCTTCTTCCACCTGGGAAGCCAGTAATTTCCGATTCATATTACTTATTTTCTTCTTCCTGCTCGCTTACTTCGATTCCCAGTTCCTCTAACTGCTTTGGATCAACCGGTGTTGGAGCCTCTGTCATCAGACAGGAAGCGTCTTTTACCTTCGGGAATGCGATGACATCACGGATGCTGTCGCAGCCGCCCATGAGCATAACCACACGGTCAAGGCCGTATGCCAGACCAGCGTGAGGTGGAACTCCGTATTTAAACGCGTCTAACAGGAATCCGAACTGATCCTGGGCTTTCTCTGGTGTGAAACCGAGAACCTCAAACATCTTGGACTGGATATCGCTCTGGTGGATTCTGACAGAACCACCGCCGATCTCGGTACCATTTAATACGATATCATATGCCTTTGCACGGACAGCACCTGGATCACTGTCGATTAAGTGCCAGTCTTCGTCCATTGGCATGGTAAATGGGTGATGCATTGCCACGAAACGGCCCTGCTCCTCGGAGTACTCTAATAACGGGAACTCTGTTACCCATAAGAACCGGTAATCATCTTTCTTTAACAGGTCAAGTTGACGTGCGATCTCCAGACGCAGGTTGCCTAATACATCCCATACAATCTTGTTCTTGTCAGCAGCAAATAATAACAGGTCGCCTGGCTTACCATCCATAGCAGCAACTAAAGCAGCCATCTGCTCGTCTGTCATGAATTTTGCGAAGGAGGACTTGTAAGTGCCGTCTTCCTGGATTGCTACATAAGCAAGACCCTTTGCGCCGTAGCCCTTTGCGAACTCCACTAACGCGTCAATCTTCTTACGAGGCATATGACCCTGTCCCTCTGCGTTGATACCGCGGACAGTACCGCCATTTTCCAGAGCGCTCTTAAATACGACGAACTCGCAGTCTTTTACCACGTCGGATACGTTCTTTAACTCCATACCGAAACGCAGATCTGGCTTATCGGAACCAAAGCGGTCCATAGCCTCCTGCCATGTCATACGCTGGATTGGCAGCGGAACCTCAACATTTAAGATCTCCTTGAACAGCTTGTGAAGCAGTCTCTCATTGACATCGATAACGTCATCTACATCCACGAAGGACAGCTCCATATCAATCTGAGTGAACTCCGGCTGACGGTCTGCGCGCAGGTCCTCGTCACGGTAGCATCTTGCC
>CAKRWX010000298.1 GCA_934418055.1 uncultured Lachnospiraceae bacterium | reverse complement strand
TTTCCTGGATTCTGTCTCTTTTAATGGACAAATCGGATAAAATAAAATACCATTTTTCTTTGCTGCCTGTCCATCTCCAGGTGCGTCTCCAATCATCAGGCAATGAGACGCTTCATAAGACTGTTTTACTTTTTCAATACACTGCGCCTTACTTCCAACTTCCTGACCACATATAGCGGATACTAATGGCAATAGACCATGTTCACTCCACTCTCTCATCAGCGCCTCTGTAGCAGTTGCAGATACGATCACGATGTCCGCATACTCAGCAAGTTTCTCCAGGCTCTCCCTGACATAAGGAAAAGGCGGAACTCCACGCACCATATCGCTGATCCTCTGATTGCAGTCCAGACTCCAGTTTAAAATCTTTCTATACTCCGAATCAGCCTTATGTTTCTCTAAAGACTGATTATTTAGCGGCTCCCCGCTTTGAATCCATTTTTTCAATACACTGCCATCCGGCATAGAAAATCCAGTCAACCGTTTTACCTCTTCCCGGCTTCCTGTCAGATCTAATACTTTATCCAATGCCAGAAAACGATTGATTCCCCGATAAACCGAATACAGATTCACAAACTCCCACGCTTCCCTGGCATATCTGGACACTGCCTGTAAATCCCAGTCATTGACCGTTGCCGGGCAAAAGCACTCTTTATGCTTTACTTCCATCACATCAAAAGCACAGCCATCAGAATCAATGCAGACCAAAAACGAATGTTTCGGAACAAAATTCTCTAATGTTTTCTCCATAGATTCTCCTTTTGTAAAAATAAACTATTTTTTCGTCACATTTCTTTTTCCTTTGTGCATTTTCATTATATTTCATTAATTTACACGTGTCAATAATTATTTTAAAATTTATAAAAATATTTTTAACGTTTTATTTTTATCTCTCTTGCTTTTTCCATATCCTTTCATTATAATTAACATAATAGTTTGAGAACGAAAGGAATTCATTTTATGCCAACCATAAAGGATATTGCCCTTGCTGCAGGTGTATCCCATGCAACCGTGTCAAATGTCTTGAATAAAAAGGGAAACGTGAGCAGTGAAAAAATTCGATTGGTCGAAGAAGCAGCCAAAGCTCTTGGATACCGGATTGATGAACAGGCCAGCCTCTTAAGGAAAGGGGTTACCCGTACCGTGGCCCTGATTCTTCCTGATATCCAGAAAGCCAAATATAGCGATTTATATGTCGGAATATTAAATGAACTGGAAAAACATAATTATTCTATCCGCTTATTTTTAACTGAAAATATACCCCACAAAGAGCAGACTGCTATCAACTGTGCCATTGCAGCCAAAACCTGTGCCATCGTAACGGTCACCTGCATGGAAAATGCAGAAAAGTTTTACCATATTCCAAGCCTGGAGCAGACTCCAATCTTATTTTTATTAAGAGAATCTGGTTCTGTTTCTTTCCCATGCTTTTCTTTCGACTATGCAAAAGCGGGAGAACTCCTTGCTGGTCATGCGAAGGCAGATGGTGTTACAAAACCTTTGATTTTTATAGGAAATACCTCCTATTCTACACACACGGATTTTTTACGTGGAATCCAAAAGGTTTATCCTGATCTCCCGGATACTGCGATTACCAGCTTAAAATACGGAGAATTATCTCTGGATACCTACCTGGCATTTGAAAAAAATAAAAGCTTTGACTGCTGCATTACCTCTGATCACGAGATTGCTGATCAGATCTGCTATATTAGTCAAAATTCTGTACCTACATTTACAGCCCCTCTCTACTCTCTTTCTTCTTTGAGAGCCCTAAGAGATACACGCTGCAACACCCTTCCACTAAATTATTCCAGGCTTGGAATTGATGCTGCACAATCATTAATCTCTGCCATTGAACATAATACTCCTCTGGATTCCAGGATTTTTTCTGCAGCAAACTACTGCCCTCTTCACCATGCAACCGTATTATCCCATGCTGCACCATTGAAAATGCTGTCTCTGGACTCTCCCACTGCCAGCGCTCTGAAATGTCTGATTCCTGAATTTACCCAGCAGACTGGTATCTCTGTAGAGTTAGACACCTATCCGTTACATACCATTTACCAGCATATCGTTTCCAGCAAGCTTTCTAACTACGATATTCTCCGTCTGGACGTATCTGGTTTTGACTATATGGCGCCAGATCTTCTAACTCCGCTTACTGAAGTAGACCCGCACGCAAATCAGCATTTTTCCAGCCTTCTTTCCGGCCTTGCTGATAACTATGGCTATGTGGACGGCACATTATACGCATTTCCTTTCGATATCAGTATCCAGATGCTTTTTTATCGAAAAGATCTGTTTGAAAATGCCATGCAGACCAGAAGCTTTTACGAACTAACCCATCACACATTAAAAGTTCCGGCCACCTTTGATGAGTACAATGAAGTGGCACGTTTTTTCACGCAAAAATTTCGGCCAGACTCCCCTACCGTATATGGAACCAGTGTTTTCTTAAACAATCCTTCCTCAACGGCTGCGGAATTTTTAGTGCGACTTTTGGATCTTAACGGACAGGCTTACGACGAACATGGATATCTCCACATTTCCTCTCCAGAAGCACTTCAGGCCCTTACCAATTACCTGGAATCAGCCTCCTGTGCAAATCCAGAACATGTGGACAGTTGGGAATACATTGCCAAAAATTTTGCCAACGGAGAATCCGCTATGGCCATCTTATTCGTCAACCATGCGGCAAAGATCATGCAGATTCCAGGAGCGATTGCATCCAATCAAACCGGTTTTGCAGCAGTTCCTGGATTTCGTCCATTACTCGGCGGTGGTACCTTGGGCATCTGTTCTTCTTCCTCACGAAAAGAAGACGCCTACCGCTTCATCCGCTGGGCAACTGGCGATGATATTGCTGCCCGTCTCATGCGTATGGGCGGTATCTCTCCCTGCCGCTCTGCCTACGAGTATACTGAAATCTTAAACACCTATCCATGGCTGGATGATTTTGAAAAAAACTTAAAACTCGGCAGTCGAAAAACTATCTTTTCCAAACCTGGCATCCATCTGGATATCCATAATTTTGAAGTAAATCTCGGGCAGTTGATCATTGACGCTTATCATGGAAAACGGTCTTTGGAGGAAACGATCTGGCGGGCACAGTTGTTGATGGAGGAAATTGAAAAGGGCAGAAATTAATTGTACCGCATAAAAAAAGCCAATGAAAAGAATTCTTTTCATAAAGAATCCTTCTCATTGGCTAAAGTGCTTAGCTTTACATCCCCATTTCTTTTATCTCTTTTAAGTACTCACCTTCTCCACAATTACCTCCGAATAGAAGTAAGTAAGCATTGTTGTCTTCCTGATTTCATTATATCCTGGGCTGCGACGTTTTTACTCTTCCCACTTTTCTATATGCCTTCTCGCCGTCTCCCTGATCGCCTCCGCATGCCCGGTCAG